>NZ_JACJSC010000024.1 GCF_014697575.1 Planktothrix sp. FACHB-1365
ACGATTTAGTAGCCTACGAAGATTTAAGGGTTAAAAATTTAGTTAAAAATCATTGTCTTGCTAAATCTATTAATGATGCTGGTTGGTATCAATTTAGAAAGTGGTTAGAGTATTTTGGTGTTAAATTGGGTAGGGTAACTGTTGCAGTTAATCCAGCTTATACAAGTCAAAATTGCTCTAGCTGTGGTACTACAGTCAAAAAATCTTTATCAACTAGAACACATATTTGTCAATGTGGATTTGAGTTAGATAGAGACTGGAATGCCGCAATTAACATTCTGAATTTAGCCTTGGGTACTATGGGTCACATAGGAACCTGGATTTTAAATCCGAACGCTTCGGGAGATTTAGCCTCTACTTTGGTTGGAGCAATCCTGCCAGAGCAAGTTGAATCTGTGAACGAAGAATCACCGCACTTGTAGGGCGGTGAGTGTCAATCCCCTCTCCTTTTGAACAAAGGGAGTTGGGGAGTTAGGGTTTTTAAGGTAGAATTAAACCTTGATTCAGGCTGTTTCAGATCTTCAATAAAGCTCTTCTGTTTCCAGTTGTCTTAAAAAAATATAGCATTCAGAAAAGATTTTATTTTTTCTTTATCAAAATTTTACGTGCATTTCAATAAAACGGTTTTATACTTAAAAAAGGCAAATTAAAAGAAATTCTTCGATTCCACCCGCCTAAAATATCCTATTTCTAGGATTTGAGGAAAATTTATTGTCATTTTTTGCAGTAACAGTCACAATAATCTAGTCATGATCTCAGAAAAAATCGAATTTGACGGCAGAGTTTTTGTCCCTGCTGAGAAATTACCCGTATCAGAATGGCCCTGTGTTGTCAATGAGCGACCTCAACCCACCTTAACCCTCAAAGATGACGATTTATTTTTAATTACGGACACCTTGGGGAATATTACCCAGTTTTCAGGCGATGACCGTCAAGCCAGTTTAGGATTATTTTGTCATGATACCCGTTTTCTCTCTCGATTAGAGTTACAGATTGGCGGACAAGCTCCTATTCTTCTGAGTAGCGATGCTCAAAAAGGATTTTCCTTATCCGTATTATGTGCGAATCCTAAAATTAACGAACAACTTACCGCCGAAACCATTGGAGTTGAACGAGAAATTGTCTTAAATGGCGGTTTATTTGAAGAAATTAAGATTACTAATTATAGCACTTTCCCGGCTCAATTTGAAATCAGCCTGAGCTTTGGTTCCGATTTTGTCGATTTATTTGAAATTCGGGGTTTCCATCGAGACCAACAAGGAAAGCTGTTTAAACGTCAGGGTGAACCCTCGAAAGAATTAGAGGATGAAACTCTTGAACCCCCAATTGCCAAACTTGAAAATGGGCAAAAAGAAATTAATTTAGGTTATCAAGGGTTGGATGGTAGTTTCATGGAATCTCGGATTTTATTTGTGCATCTACAACCCAATTCCATTAAAGATAATACTGCCATCTGGCACTTAAATTTAGCATCCCATGAAACTCAAATTATTGGGTATCGCTTACAAATGCTAACCAATAATCGCCCCACTTCTGCTGTTCATGCTCCCTTAACGTTAGTTCAAGCGAAAGCCGCAGAAGTTATGGAAGAACAACAATGGTGGACATCTGTTACCCGAATTCGCTCTAATAATCGAGAATTTAATCGGGTTATTCAGCAAGCTGAACAAGATATTTATTTATTACGTCAAACCTTTGGCAAAGAAAAAGGAGTCTCGGCTGGAGTTCCTTGGTTTTCCTGTTTATTTGGTCGAGATTCCATTATCACCGCCTCTCAAACCTTAATTCTTGACCCGGAAATTGCCCGGTCTACCTTAACGATATTAGCTCAATATCAAGGTCAAACCTATGACGATTGGCGAGATGAAGAACCGGGAAAAATTCTCCATGAATTGCGGATGGGAGAAATGGCAAGATGTCAAGAAGTTCCCCATACTCCTTATTATGGAACTGTTGACGCAACACCCCTTTGGTTAATGTTATATGCCGAATATTTTGCCTGGACACAAGACACTGAAACCCTAGAAAATTTATGGCCGAATGCACGGGCAGCGATGGATTGGATTGATGCTAAATGTCAAGAAAATGGCTACCTTTGTTATTTCCGTAAATCCTCCAGAGGGTTAGTTAATCAAGGCTGGAAAGATTCAGGAGATTGTATTGTTAAACGAGATGGAACTTTAGCGGTTGCCCCCATTGCCTTATGTGAAGTTCAAGCTTATGTTTATGCGGCGAAAGTGCGAATGGCGGAAATTGCTAAAATGCGAAAACGGATTGATTTAGCCGACCGTTGGCAAGAAGAAGCTCGACAACTGAAAATGCGGTTTAATCGAGATTTTTGGGTAAAAGATTTAGATTTTTGTGCCTTAGCATTAGATGGAGAAGGACAACCCGTTGATAGTATTAGTTCTAACCCCGGTCACTGTTTACAATTAGGAATTTTAACCCCGGAAAATGCCAAAAGTGTAGCAGAAAGATTACTCGCACCGGATATGTTTAGTGGGTGGGGAATTCGTACCCTCAGCAGTCTTTCTCCGGCTTATAATCCGATGGGATATCATACGGGTTCAGTTTGGCCCCATGATAATAGTTTAATTGCATTAGGATTGCGCTCGATTGGATTTATTGATCAAGCTTTTGAAGTCGCCCAAGGGTTATTTGATATGACAATGCAACAACCCTTACAACGACCCCCAGAATTATTCTGTGGTTTTCCTCGCATTGAAGGCAGTGCTCCGGTTAAATATCCCGTTGCTTGTTCACCCCAAGCTTGGGCGAGTGGTAGTATTTTTCAACTGTTACAAATGATGATGAATTTAGTTCCTGATGCGTCGAGTAATCACTTAAGAATTATTGACCCTTCATTACCTGAATCCATTAATCATATCGCCGTTCATAACTTAAAAATTGGTTCTACCGTGATTGATTTAGAGTTTGAACGAGATAAAGACGAAAATGCCACCGCCTGTCGAGTTCTTAAAAAACGTGGAAATCTGCGAGTTGTTATAGAAGCTTAATCTTTTTCGGGTGCGTAAGCTATTAAGCAAACGCACCACTCTCTTATCTATTTCCCTTTCTCATCGTTAAATTAAGGCTCAATAAAATGCGCCCAAATTGAACCATCTGGCCCTGCAACTTGATTCATATAACCAGAGGAATAAATAATCCGACGACCCTCCGTATTAGAATATCCAGTGTAGGCATCTCCCCAAGGATCATTAACAATATATCCCTGATTATTATAGCCAATAACGGTGATAATATGACCCGATGGAGTCGTATCTACACCAATCACAACCGGACGACGATTAATTAATTCATTTTTCAAATCAGACCAATAGCGAGTGGTGCTAAAACTGGTTTTAAATCCATAGGCACGAATTAAAGCCGATAATACATTATGATCGGTTTGAGAACCTGTTCCGGCATAATTAAAACACCATTGCAATAATTCATCTTCTAATTGTCCGTATTTCGGTCGCACACCGTAATAATACATCACCATTGCAATCGAAGTAACATTACAAGTAGACCAATAAAAACGCGGATTATCTCGTTGGGAAAAATAGGGAACATTTAACTCTAATTGAGGCGGTAAAGGGTTAAAGACTCGTCCTCCCCGTTTGAATTTCACATACTGGGGAAAAATATAACCCGTATTCCCAAAATTCGGCAATTCTTCCAAGAGAGAAACCTTAATATGGTTATTTTCTAACGCATAACTTTTTACCCCATAAACCCGTCCCAAGGGTAAAGTTGTACGCTCAGAGTCTTTTAATTGGCTAGAATCAATCGCCTGTTTTTTCAAGACTGTTTTTTCTAATACAGTTAGGGTAATTGCATCAGGATCATAACCAATTTCTTGACCATCTCGAATCAATTTAACGTGCTGCCAATAGACATAACCCACTGTACCAAAACCGGGAATCGATTGGGCTAAGGTAACGCGAAAATGTCCTTTAATGCAGGCATACCCTTTAATGGTAAAGGTTTGCCCTAATAATAATTCTTCAAATTGTTGAGGATCTAAATAAGAAGAATCAACGGGTTTTGCTTTGATTTTAGTTGTTTGTAATACTAACATTTGAGCATTAACATCGGTATCAGGAACGTCCTCAATATCAAAACGAAATACTTCTGATCCTTTTTTTAATCTGACATAATCGGTATACAGATAACCAAAGTTACCGATGGGCGGAATGGTATTTTCTAAAACAACTTTCAGATGACCATCCACTAAACCATATTTCAAAACTTTGAAGGTTTGACCTGCTTTTACCGCTACTTTTTGCTGTTGATTTAAGGAAGCTGAATCAAAGGGAACAATTTTAAATAACGTATCTTCAAGGATTTCTAAGGTTAGAGATTCTCCGACGGTCATGGCATTTTCACTAACCGTAATATTAATCACTTGACTGGCGGTAACATTGTCTTGAGAGTCCAGTGCTTTTAACCGTAACCACCGATATCCTGCATCACTAAATCCTTTGTTAAATTGACAATTCCAGGTACTTTCCTGCCAATCTAAACTCACATCAAAGCCATAGCGATCTTCAGCAAATAAAGTAATTTTAGCAGTATTTTTGGGGTCAAATGTTCCTTTTAAAACCACAGGGGTATTGACTAAAACTTCTGTTGGCCCCTGATAGGTTAAGGTTTTATTGGAGGTTAAAGAAACACTTCCACGACTCAGGAAGATAAAATCAGGATACAAATATCCCGTATTGCCAAAATTAGGAAAATTCTCGGTAAAAGCGACTTTAATATGACCGTCTTCTGAGGTATAACTTTGTACCCCATAAACCATTCCCGCCGGGAGGGTAATTTTATCGGAGGCATTTAGGTAAGCAGAATCAACGGGACGTTTTTTTAACGGGGTTGTATTAACAATTGTGCAGGTTATCGCATTATTATCAAAGGGGATTTCTTGACCTTTTTCTAACAGTTGAGCATGATAGCGATAGACATATCCTGATTTACCAAAACCTGGAAATTCTTGATTGAGAGTCACCCGAAAATGATCGGCAATACAGGCATATCCTAACACCGTATAGGTGCTCCCTTGAGGCATTTCAATCGATTGATTCGCTGCTAACTGAGACATATCATCGGGTTTCAGTTTGAGAGGGGTTGTTTGTGTCACCCACAACAGTTGACTCCCTGGAATATGATCAGGGAGTTGACTTTGATTAAACCATAATAATTTTGACCCTTTCGCCACAACAACATGGGGTTGATAAACATAAACAATTTTACCTAAATTGGGTAAGGGGTTATTGAGTTCGAGTTTGAGATGATCATTGACCAATTCTATTGTATCTACAACTAAACTCTCCCCTAATTTTAGGGATTGTTTTTGGTTTTCTGTTAATTGCGAAGAATCAATAGGTTTAACTTTTAAGACAGTTTCTTGTTGAGGAATAATGGTATAATTAAATCGGGTATTAATTCCTTCTTGATTGACCATACAATCAATCACTTGATCCCCAATTATATTATTTTGCCCATCTTTTCCTTGTAGTCTTAACCAGCGTTTTCCGGCGGTATTAAATCCATTTTCCAGACACACTGACCAAATCCCTGCTTGAGGATTAAAATCGACGGTCAGAGGATATTTGTCTTCTGCCATTACAGAAATTGTTTGGCATTGTTGAGGGTCATAAGTGCCGACTAAAACAACAGGTTGATCAATCAGAATGTCCTTTGGGCCGAGATACGTTACCATGTTTACAACTCGCTGTTAATAGAAATGAATAAAGGGTTAAAATCAGTAAAAAACCGCCCCAGAAAATTCTACGGGCGGCACGCTCAAAAATACGGATAATTTTGATGACAATTAAGCGCCCAGAACTGCTAAAATATCTTGAGCGTGGTTTGCAGTATTGACGGCTGCATCAACGTGGATAATTTTACCACTGCCATCAATCACATAAGTTACCCGTTTAGCATAGCCACCCCCCTCTACATCATAAGCTTTGGTAATGCTTCCGTCCGTATCGGCTAATAAAGGAAAGGGTAAACTATATTTCTCAGTAAACTTTTGATGGGAGGCTTCATTATCCATACTGACCCCTAAGACAGCGATATTTTTTCCTTGATAGGCTGTATAGTTATCGCGGAAACTACAAGCTTGTTTAGTGCAACCGGGGGTATCATCTTTAGGATAGAAATACATGACAACGGTTTTGCCTGCAAAGTCAGATAGAGAAACGGTATTTCCATTTGTGTCTTTGACGGTAAAGCTAGGGGCATCTGTCCCAACTGCTAAAGGCATTGTATTTCGTCCTCCTCAATTAGACTGAACTTGATGTTGACTGTCTTCAGTTATTTTAAGACATTTCGGACAATCTGAAGAAAAAAGGATGAATTAGGACGATGGCAAGCATTACCATTCCAGTTAATGAAGATATAGGGCATAATTATTAAAGAACTTAATTAGCTATTAACCATAGGCCTATAAAATAGTTTGTTGCAACCCATTAATAATAGTACAATGATTAATTACCTAGATTTGATATGAATGAATCTTTAGAACAGATAATCAGACGGAAAATTCAATATTTACCTCCTGAACATCAGGAAGAAGTTCTTAGTTTTATTGAGTTTCTGGAAGAAGGACATTGTTTAATAGAAGGTCATCTCTGTGAGATCATTAATCGTTTTTATCAACGCCAAAAAATCGCTCAGGCTTTCCTAAAATTACCCTGCTATTTTGGGGGAAAGACTATTATTCCCGATATTAGCGTATTTCGTTGTGATCGAATTCCAGTAATATCTTCTGGAGAAAATTATCAAGAGCTTACAATTTATCCAGATTGGTCAATTGAAATTTTGTCACTCCAACAAAATCCAACAAAAATTTTAGGAAATTTACTGTATTGTTCTGAATATGGGACAGAATTAGGATGGTTAATTGATCCAGTGGAAGCAACAGTTTTAGTCGTATTGCCAGAACAACGGGTACAATTGTTACAGGGAGAAGCTAAATTACCTGTTTTACCAGGGATAGATTTAGACTTAACCATTGATCAAGTTTTGGACTGGTCAATTATTGAATATTGATACACAACCCGTAGTAAGCCCTTCAGGGCTGATTCATAAATCCTAATTATGAGTAATAAATTTACCCGCAAATATGGATTAAGCCCTAAAGAGTTTAGAAACCGGGTTTCTTATCTTCTCAAGTCTCCTGTAACCAAGTTTGAATCACAGATAAATATTTTTACTTAAATTTATCAGTGCCTCCGAGTTGGTGTCCATTAAAGAAACAATATTTTTTGTAAAAAATCTTTGTAAGTTAAAATTTCTGTCCCCTCAAAATTTACCAAACTTAATAAATCTCTATCTCCTGTAATCAAAAAATCAGCTTGACTATCTTTAGCTAAAGCTAATAAATAATTATCTTTAGCATCTCTACAAATAGAAACTTCTGAGGTTATTTCTATAGATAAACCAATAATATTCAACAATTCCAGCAATTCTTTAACTTTCGCTACTGGAAAATATTTTTGGAGTTTTGGTCTTTGAGTTACTAGATTAATTTCCTCTAGGAGTTGGTTGGAAAAGACAACTTGGAGCGTTTTATTGACGATTAATTGTTGAAGATTTGCTAATTCTTTACCAATCAAGAAGCTAATCCAAAGATTCGTGTCTATAATTACTTTAAGAGGCTGGTTTTCTGGCATAAATTTCGCTTCTAACTGCTTCAACTTCTTCGGTAATAATTTCTAAAGAGAGTTCATCGGTTTTGAATGACTCTAAAAGGGCTGTTAATTTACTATTTAATACTTCTTTTTCAAGTTCTTGGCTTAACAGCAATTTTTCTGGATATGGTAGTTGTTTGACCAAGGCTAAAACTTGCTCAAAGTTCAGGGAAAGTTGATAGCTGGCTGGAGTCATTGTTCGTTACAGTTAGGGTTTATTGATATTTTATATCAAATTTTTGGATTGAGGATGGTTTCATATCTCTAAAATAGTCCGTTGTACCCAATTCATAATACTTTGAATCAGGTGCGGATCTTGGGGTGAGAAACTGGGAATGGCGGGATGGGGTGAGTCGGTGATAACGCAAACTGTAGCGTCGAAGCGTGTGAGAGAATCGAGAAAAGTTTGGCTAAAACCTTGGAGGTTTGTCTCTTCGTAGAAAATGAGGATGGGGTGTTTTTCCCAGTCTAGGAGTTGCCAGTAGATTTTGAGTTCCGTGAGGGTGCGGGGTGTGCCTTCTGTGGATTTGGGACAGTGGTGTTTTTTGGGACACATTGTAGGTAGATGTCGGTGGCGGGGTTATCGCGGTTATCCAATTTGCTACCGTCGCTGTAGAAGAGTTGGAGGGTGTGGTGAATGTTGGTTGTGGTGAGTTGGGAGAGTTGGGCAAGGTTGACCATTGGGATATCACTATGCTGTAATTATACACATAGCTTCAAATTAACTCTCTATGGCTGAAACTTACTACTTTATTAAAGATTTAATCAATGATGTACAGAGGGGAAGGATTAGAATTCCGTCTTTTCAACGGGGTTTTGTTTGGAAGTCGGAGCGGGTTTCCCTCTTTATAGACAGTATTTATAAAGGGTTTCCTTTTGGTTCTGTATTGATTTGGAGAACTAGAAATTGTTTACGAACTGAAAGGAATCTAGGGCCTTATAAACTTCCTGAGAATGATTTGGAATATCCAATAGATTATGTGCTTGATGGGCAGCAGAGAATAACGTCTATTTTTGGTATATTTCAAAATTATCTTACTGCTGGAGATAGCGAAAATACTGATTGGACTAATCTGTTCTTTGAACTAAATAGTGAAGAATCCGTTCCCTTTCAATATTTGGAAGATTCTACAAATTATGATGCAACAAAATTTTTTCCGCTCAAGTATGTTTTCGACTCTCCTAACTATAGAAAAGCTACTAGAAATTTAGATGAGAATCTAGCACAACAGATAGACGAGCTAGTAGACAGATTTACCAAAGCTAGAATTCCTGTAGAACGATTTGAAAGTGAAGAACCGAAATACGTTGCCACCGTTTTTGAGAGGATTAATAGGCAAGGGGTTGAATTAGATACTTTGCAGCTTTTATCTGTTTGGAACTGGAGTGAAGATTTTGATTTACAAGAGAAGTTTAGAGAAGTTGCTGAAGAATTGGAGCCATTCGGCTTCAAAGAGGTAGGCTCTGATTTACTTCTCAAATGCTGCTCTGCGGTAGTAATGAATAGTGTTAATCCAGAAGGTTTTATGGAACTTCCTGGTAGTGCAGTACGAGACAAATTTGAAGAAATCCGCAGAGGCATATCCCTGTCTATTGACTTTTTGAAAACTGAGCTAAATGTTTTCTCTCTTAAGCTTTTACCAATGGAAAACATATTAGCTGTTTTAACTTCATTTTTTGCTTCGTCACAGAAACAACCCCCTCCGGTCTCTCAAGAGAAAAACGAAGTTATCAAGAAATGGTTTTGGCGTGCGTGCTTTTCTCAAAGATATGCAAGGGGAGGAGCTAAGAGTACGGATATAGATTTGGCAGAAGTCCAAAACTTTAAGGCAGGCAAACCTCATACACTTGGAGACTTTGACGTATCCTTAAATACTGGCTTCTTTCTCAATAGCTCCTTCCGAATGTCTTCAGTTGCAACAGGTACATTTATTCTTCTTTTAGCACAAGGAAAACCATTAAACTTTATTCAAGGGACAAATGTATCTTTACAAAAGGTTTTATCCCTAGGTAATCGAAATGAATTTCATCATATTTTTCCAAAAGATTACTTGGAAGGACTGAACAAGTATAAAGATAACCAAATAAATTGTTTGGCAAACTTTTCATTACTTAGCCGAACGGACAATAATAAAATAAAAAATCAACCACCTAGCAAATACCGTCTTCTAATGCCTACTGACACTAAAACTTTTGATGAAATAATAGCGACGCATTTCTGTCCTGCCAATGCGTTCGAGGATGATGACTATGAGAGCTTTCTAACGTTAAGATCTGAATTGTTGCTTCAAAAAGCAAAAGAACTGTCCCAAATTGTTTAGTTTATAAAGTTCTTTTAGTCTAGCTGTCTAGTGATACATCCTTCTTTGATATGGGGGAGAGTGGAGATCGCTCATGGGTTATCTTCCCCAAACTAACGAAGGGTAAACCATTATAAGAATTTATTCCTAACGCAGTATTCAAACGTTAAGTTCTGCAACAGTTTCTGTTGTTAAAATTGAAATTATGTAACTCTGGATACAGAAATAATTTAAGTTATCCAGTCGAGATAGCTAGAACTTCAGAATCAACGGTTGATACGGGACAAGGAACGATGAAACTTAATCTCAAACAAGCGGATACAGAAATTCAACCCCAATGGCAACCGATTGTGGGGTATCCCTGTCCGCCCGAATTTGAACCCTCAACCTGGGTAAAACTTTGGCAACAACCCAATCCCTACAGCCATGATGAAGCGTTGCTTTTATGTCAACTGACTGAGGATGAATGGGTGGCTTGGATTCCCGATCACGGTGAAACGGTATTATATCGCTATCAATTCTTTCAGCGTTAACCCCTATGATGGGATACAGTACAAAAACAAAGTTATCCCATTCAAGCATTATGACTGTTTTGGACTCTCCGGGGAAGTCTTCAATCCAATATTCTGAACCCACTCTCAAACGGGCTGAACGAGCGATCCGGTGTTCTCCGTTTCAACTGCAACTGTTTATAACCATGCGGTTGAGCAGTGTCGGTCTGAATGGAATTGCAGGACAGTCTGGGGTCAATTCTGCCTATACTTCCACAGCCTTAACGGAAGGGACAGCCGAAAATGCGTTACTTTGGCTGATACAAGTGGGGGTTCTCCGTCGAGAAGTTGATGGTCAGGGAATTACAGATAGTTTTCGCCTAACACCCCTGGGACGGCAATTAATTGACCAATGGGAAAGCCAAAATCAAGGGATTCCTCAGCCTTCATTGTGCGATCGCTCGATTAATACTCTCAATCGTTGGTTAAGATTTCCAGTTTAAGTGGAACAGGCATCTTGCCTGTTAAACATTATTTTCCGCCCGATTGTAATAACTGTAAAATTTCAGCTTGAATCCGTTGTCTAAAACGAGGATCACTTTGTTGGCTACGGGTCATGTCATTGAACAGAGAAACCGTTAAGCCCTTAGACTCAATAATCTGTTTAGCTTGGTCGCAGTAGCTCACCGCCAGTTGAGGCGCATTTCCGGGTAACGCCCTAAAACTGGTGGGTTGATCACAAATAATCCGGGGAACATCCCCAACAATTTTTTTAATTTCATTCGCCACTTCATGACGTCGGGATTCTAAAGCCAACGCAGCACGGGCATAATTCCTAATATTGTCTTCACTATAATTAAAGCTCTCTTGCGCTTGAGCCGCAGAACCCCAACTGAGATGGGGAATGGGTTGGGAGGGGGTTTGACTCCATCCCAGGAAGCCACCACAAGCGGATAGAACAGCAACGGTTAAAGATTTGGATAGAAATTGACGAATGGGAAATGTAGTTTTCATAGGTAGTTCAGAATATATCAACTCAAAGGGTTCTGCTGGTAACAGAACATGAAACTTATCTCGGAGTGAGGTTTACTTTCCTTAAGTTCCAGAAGAGTTTTGTAGGTTCTGGAGTTCCGACTGAATGCGTTTTTGCAAAGCCGGGTCAGCTTGCTGACGTTGGGTAATTTCGTTAAACCGACCAATGGTTAACTCGTTGGTTTCGATAATCGACTTAGCTTGAGTACAGTAATTCACCGCAATATCTCGAACTGCTTTATCCAGCCGATTAATAGTTTGAGTTTCATTACAAACGACAGGGGGGATAGATTTTCCGGCTCCAACAATCCCTTGAATTTCGTTATAAGCGGTTTGACGTCTGGGTTCAATCCCTAAAACAGCACGAGCATAGTTGCGAATTTCTATTTCGCTAAATTCTGGGGATTGTTGCGCCTGAGCAACCGTATTGAACCGAGAAGCCGTTGAGCTTGATACATCGGGAACAATCCCCCAGACAATAGCACCACTGGAGAACAGCCCCAGCATTAGAGTCTGAGCGAGTAATCGGTGCGGACGCATAAATCGCAAGGAACGCAAGAAATCCATCATATCGAGATCTTCTGATACCAAAGGGAAGCGTGAAAGTGCTTAGTTGTCTTGAATTATTTTATGCCTAAGAAGTTCCTCATCCAAAACTTAAAAATGCTTTAGCGAAGAATTTGAACACCAATCACAAGTTCAACTTCTATAAAACTGAGGGTTTCGCTTGCACAAACAAAAACTTGATACCCAAACACTGCAATGGGATGACCTAATATTTTTTAGGCTATCAATTCATTGTATCCTGAAATGTTGAGAAATTGGCTCAACTCAGAACTTTAAAAATGAAGAAAACAAACGGGGTAATTGCGGCTGGACATCCAGAAACCGTTAAAGCAGGTTTGGCAATATTTGGCGCGGGCGGAAATGCTTTTGATGTAGCATTGGCCTGTATGTTAGCAGCTTGTGTGACGGAACCGGGTTTAACGTCCCTGGCGGGCGGAGGATTTTTATTAGCCCATACTAACACAAATCAAAACATTTTATTTGATTTTTTTACCCAAACTCCCCACGATAAACGCCCGATATCAAACCTAGATTTTTATCCGGTGGGTGTTAATTTTGGGACAACAATTCAAGACTTTCATATTGGTTTAGGATCTATGGCGGTTCCTGGAGTTTGGGCGGGGGTGATGCGCGTTCAAGAAACTTTAGGACGTTTACCCCTTTCTGTTGTGGCTGAACCTGCGATTATTTTAGCTAGACAAGGGGTTGAAGTTAACTCTTTTCAAGCTTATACGTTTTCTAATTTATTGCAACCGATTTTGTTAACAACGGCAGAAGGACGAGAAATTTATGCTCCTAATGGTGATATTTTACGGTCAGGCGATCGCTTAATTATGACTCACTTTGCTCAGACTTTAGAAGTTTTAGTTTCTGGAGAAAGACGAGAATTTTATGAAGGTGAAATTGCTCAAATGTTAGTTCAAGATTGTCAAGAAAAAGGGGGACATTTAACCTTAAAAGATCTCAAAAACTATACCGTCATTGAACGAACGCCTTTAAAAATTGACTATCGCGGAAAAACTATATTAACAAATCCTCCTCCTAGTTCTGGGGGAACATTAATTGCTTTTGCTTTACAACTTTTATCGTCTCTGGATTTAACGAACCTTAAGTTTGGGAGTTCCCAACATTTACATCTATTAAAAACAGTAATGCAGTTCACCAATGTTGCTCGGAAAGAAAGGTTAGATGATTACTTACATCAAGTTAATATTGCTGAAAAATTTGTTTCTAGCTTTTCTAGCTATCAACAACCGTTTATTGATGCGGTGAATAAATGGGGAAGTACCACCCATATTAGTGTTTTAGATCAAGAAGGAAATGCAGCTAGTGTAACAACATCTAATGGAGAAGGTTCAGGATATATTATCCCTGGAACCGGAATTATGGTTAATAATATGTTAGGGGAAGAAGACTTAAATCCCCAAGGATTTCATCAATGGCCGGAAAATGTTAGAATTTCTTCGATGATGTCTCCTACCTTAGTCTTAAATCAGGAACATAAACCGGAAATTGTTCTAGGTTCGGGCGGTTCAAATCGAATTAGAACTGCAATTTTACAAGTTTTATTAAATTTAATAGATTTTAAAATGTCCGTTGAAGATGCCGTTAATAGTCCCCGTGTCCATTGGGAAAATCATCGCTTTGATATTGAACCGGGGTTTGATCCTGAATCTGTTAATACTTTGGATTTATCTCCCCAGGATGTGATCAGATTATGGCCGGAAAAAAATATGTTTTTTGGCGGAGTGAATACTTTAGTTAAAACATCGGATGGACAGTTATTGGGTGCAGGAGATATTCGCCGAAATGGAGTCAGTTTAAAGAGTTAGTACACTTCATTGACAATTTCCCAAAAATCGTTTATAATATAACCTAGGAATCAAGATTAATTTATCAAAAGATGTTTCAGCTAGTTCAATCGCTAAAGATTGGCTTTTCGGTTTAATCATAAATTTTTCGGGTCTTGGTTCTCGGTTCAAGCGTTTCAGGATCAATAGACGGCTTAAAAAACGAGATAGGACACAAATAGTCAGGAAAGGGTTAGTGAATCTTCCTGAATAGATTTCTGTGCCTGTGTGTTGGGTTATTTTTGATTGTTCCTGACTTCTGGAATGAAGTCTGATGTTCATGCTGAACAAGGAGGAACTTGTGATTACGACAGCGATCTTCCCAGCCCGATATGTTCAAGGAAATCATGCCATTCGGTTTTTGGGTGAAGAATTAAGCCATTTAGGTCAAAAAGCCTTAGTAATTATGGGGCCCGTTATTTTTCCTAAATTGCAACCCCTGGTTGAGGAATTTACCCAAGGAAAAATAGAGATTTATCTCGAACGCTTTGGCGGTGAATGTTGTGACCTGGAAATTGAACGCTTGGTTAGTTTAGGCGCGGCTCAAAACGTCGATTTAATTGTAGGAATTGGAGGCGGAAAAACCATCGACACCGCTAAAGCAACCGCCTATAACCTCAAAGTTCCGGTTGCAATTGTTCCCACCATTGCTTCTACCGACGCCCCCTGTAGTGCCCTATCAGTGATTTATACCCCCGAAGGCGTCTGGGAACGTTATCTTGTCTTACCGCGTAACCCCGATCTGGTTTTGGTGGATACTAATCTGATTGCTCAAGCTCCGGTTCGCTTCCTCGTCGCTGGAATGGGGGATGCGTTGGCGACCTGGTTTGAAGCCGAAGATTGTCAGATTAAACGAGCTAAAAATATGACCGGACGCATGGGGCCAATGACTGCCTTTAGTTTGGCTCATTTGTGCTACGAAACCTTGCTTGAATACGGCGTTTATGGGAAAATCGCCTGTGAACAACAGGTGGTGACTCCCGCCTTAGAACGGATTATTGAAGCTAATACCCTACTCAGTGGGTTAGGGTTTGAAAGTGGTGGATTAGCGGCGGCCCATGCCATTCATAATGGATTTACGGTTTTAGAAGAAACCCAGAAATTCTGGCATGGTGAAAAAGTCGCTTTTGGCGTTCTAGCAATGTTAATTTTAACCGATCGCCCCAGCCCCGTCATTGATCGGGTGTTTAGTTTCTGTGAATCTATCGGACTCCCGACAACATTAGCCGATATTGGGCTCGAAGGAGTCAGCCGTGAACGCTTATTATTAGCCGCAGAACGCGCTTGTGGTACAGGTGAAACCATTTATAATGAACCTTGTGAAATTAACCCGGAAAGTGTTCTGGCTGCGATGTTAACGGCTGATGCTAAGGGACGGGAACGGAAACAATTCTAAGTTAATTGTTTGAGCGTTTAGACTTTATTGGGGAAGTTAAAGTGCGATCGCTTTTTGATTGGGAAATTATCAAGAGGCGATCGCACAGTTTCATCGTAGGGGCGGGGTTTTTTCGCCCTTACACCTGGATGTGTATCCATTTTTTGAGATTAATGAGTGGTCAAATTCGAGTAAAAAACTCAACTATAAAGGAGAAACATCAACATTAAGTTTAAAATCTGCTGGTTTTGAGCCAGAAACTTCAATCACATAATCACCGTTTTTCGGTAATTCTCCTTGCCAATTTTTGCTATCTTTAATCGTACCAATAATTTGACCATTCGGATCTAAAATATTAATATCAACGGTTCCTTGTTGAACGTCCAAAGACATTTTTTGTCCGGCTGCACATTCTAATTTATATTGTCGTTTTTCTGCGGGTTTAATTGCCCCTGTCAGGGTTGTTCCCGTTGTTCCAGGGTCAAATGTTACCCGTTCTGGGGAAGTATTGGCTTGAGGAGAAATAGAGGGGGTTGGCGTAGGGGAAGAAGTGGAAGTAGTGGAAGTATTCTCAAAAGGTGGTAAAGGTTGTAAGGGTTGGGTTCCCGTTACTCCACGAGAACTTAAGTTCATTTTGAGATCAAAGGTTGTTGCTCCTTTTAAGGCAGTTAAAACCAGTGTATATTGACCCGTTTGAGGTAAATCTTTGGTTTTAATTTGTTGTCGATCTGGGGCATAAACCCAAATACATAAATTATCTTCCGTGCGATAATTTAACTGTTGACCTGCTTTGGCAGGAAATTGATAGGCTAAATAATTTCCTTGACGAATTTGACCGGATTCTTTTGTATTAACGGCTGTTAATGTAATTAATTTAATATTTTTCGGATCAAGATCACTTTGAGGTTGTTCAGAACATTGTTCAATTTTTCCCGATGAATTCGAGTTTACAATATTCATGGTGGTGGAAAGTTGTTTCCAATGTTCCGATAGAATTTCACAGCCTGTTAATACAAATAATAATAGAAATAAACCCGTTTTTTTCATATTTTTTTATAAACGATTGATTGACTTTATAGCAGGCGACATTCTCTCGTGCTAAGAGATTAAATTAATCTGAGTTTTAAATTTTGATTTAACTTAACCGTTGTTTGATCCATAATCCAAATAACGGTAACGCTAATTTATAACCTAATTCTGAACCATAAATCAAGCCTTTGTGTTGTAAACCTGCGATCGCACCTTGTAAACTTCCGCCTCTGGATAAATGATGTTTGGTAATATATTCTCGACTTTGGGGTTTATCCGTTGGGTCTAAGGCTAAAGACTCTAATAATTGCGATTGGGAAGAGGGAAGTAACACTAACAACGATTCAAATACCGTTGAAAAATCCGCTAATAATTCCTGTAAGGTTTCTTCAATTTCTTTATCTCCAATTAACCCATTGCTTGTTTTAAGTTTACACAACCGACGAACTAAAGCCGAGGCATCTCCAATATGTCCTTGAACGGCTTCTAAAAAGCGTTTTAAGGCGTGCGATCGCGGATCAAAGGTTAAATTTTCTCGATGCAAAACTCCATGAGCCCAAGCCGCTACGACATCATCTGATAAAGGGGTTAATTGTACAATATCTAAATTTTTATGAAAGTCCTCTTGATTTGTCGTTTCTGCTAACGTGGCAACTAAAACATAACTAACAGAACTTTGCTGTTGAATTTCTTGACGCAATAATTTTTCCCAATCTCCCTGTCTATCCCAAGACCGAATATGAGGAAAACTATGCAAAATTAACACCACTTGTCGCTGCACAAATTCGGCTAACTGTTGAGGCAAATGAATTAACAGTTGATACGCTTGCCAAATCTCTTCCGGTTGAGCAATTAACCGCAAACTTTTTGCTGTATTTCCCTGCCATACTAAAAATTGAGCAGCTTCTGTTGCCGTCCACTGTTGCAAAAACTGAGTTGCTGTTGGACTTTTAACCGCCTGGGAAATGCCCTCGCATAACAGTTGGGTCAACCGATGGCCATCGGTAGCCCGAATACAGTCCACTTCAATAATTTTCGCCCCCACTTCCACCGCCGCCCGTCGAACCAGGGTTCGGCGTCCACTACCTGGAACCCCTGCAATTAACAAATCACGTTCACCAGCTAACGACTGAGTGATTTGTTGAAATTGGCTTTGTCGTCCAAAGGTTTCTAACGGTGCTGCTAACTCTTCTATATCCATCGGTATTGATCGCACAAGCTGATTGCTGATATTACCATTTTCAGGGATCATCCAGCAGGAACTCAGCAGGAACAGGGTTGTCGGCTCTCACCGAAGGAGCCAACAGTTAATTATTTCTCCCCTTCTCCCCCCTCTCCCCGTCCCCTTGTCCCCCTCTCCCCATCCTCTTCTATCCGCCGTAATTCCAGCCTGTACTGGCGAGGTTGAGAATTTCGGCTTCTTTGTGAACGCCTGCGGCGATGACTTCTCCCACGAAGACGGTATGGTCGCCATGTTCAACCGCACCGACAACTTGACATTCAACGTAACCCAAGGCTTCGGAAATAATGGGACAACCCGTTTCTCCGATGTAAAATTCCACGTCCTCGAATTTATTCCCGACTCGATGTTGGGGTTTAAAGAATTTCTGGGCGATGTCTTTTTGACCTTCAGCCAAAAAGCTCAGGGAAAAGACACCACTG
The DNA here is from genome assembly GCF_014697575.1 of Planktothrix sp. FACHB-1365. Lineage (GTDB taxonomy): Bacteria > Cyanobacteriota > Cyanobacteriia > Cyanobacteriales > Microcoleaceae > Planktothrix. The sequence continues at coordinate 18,010 of NZ_JACJSC010000024.1, forward strand.
GCCTTAATCATGGCGTGGGATTTAGAATCGTTTTTAACGCAGTTGACCACTAAAGGCGGTTCAAAGGAGCCTTGTGTCACCCAACTGGCGGTAAAACCATTGACATCATCCCCGTCTTTCACCCCACAAATATAGAGGGCGTGGGGAATTTTCCGCAGAATTGTTTTTTTAGCTGATTCGTCCAACACAATGTTAATGGGGTATTGAGTGATTTTACTGGGATTAGTTTATCAAAAAAAACCGGATTTAGCTTGGCATGATCCCTAAAATATACTCCCCTTGATTAACAGAATGATTTCTAGCGAGATCAAAGATTAGTCCATCAGACTCGGCAAAAACTTCTTGAATTCGGGGTAATTCTCCAGTTTTATTAAAAATTAAAATTTCATAGAGTTTCTGGTTTTTACGAATAATTTCTCCTAATTTAATATAAAATTTAATCATACCCCCAGTTATAGAATAATAATATTTCAGTTGATTTTTGGGGCTAAGATTTATCGTGTGATTTTGAGTAGAGGTTAAAGGAAAATTTTCGATTAATAAAAGTTCTTTTATAGCGAGATAATTTTTAATTCCTCTAACTCCTTTTTCCACAGATTCAGAATTTAGGGTTAATCCAGAACCGAGTTCTAATGTCCAAGCTTCAATCTCAAATTGAATATTTTTCCCTAATTTTTTTAATTCTCGTTCTAAAGCTAACCAAGGTTTCATAAAAGCTTCATCAAAAGCATCGCCATCATAATCATTCATTAAGATGCCATAATCTAAGAGGAAGGCTTTAGCACTTTCTTCTCGACTATGAAAACAATATAAATAGTCTAATCCGTAATTGGTTCCACTGTGTAAATCGATTAAGTAATCGGCATCAACAGATAAACTTTGGAGTTGATAACGGTAATATTCACGGTAAGGAACGCCTAACGAACTTTTTATATTTTTCGAGAGTTGCTGAAATTGATTTAAAATGTTTTGTCGATATTGAGATTGAATTTCGTGAGGTTCTAAGGTTTGGTAATCTTGGGCAAATTGAGCAATATTTTCTCCTGTTTTTTCATAATCCCAGAAAATTCGATTCCAATCTTTGCCATCATAAGGATTATATCGACCGGAGGAAAAGTGATGCGATCGCTGATTGACACTCAAAGGATTACACACGGGAACTAACCAAATTTCCCCTATTAATTGCTCTGGATCTAAACAAGTGAAAAATTCAATTAAATGATGAATAACAGCATTTCCGCTAATTTCGGCTCCGTGTAAGTTAGACTGTAAATAAGCTTTTTTTCCCGGTTTAGCACCTTTAAATTGATAAACTTGGAGAAATAAGCGATCGCCCGATGCAAGCTGGATTAAAGGAATTGTTACAATATTGGGAATCATAGAACTAGGCAAAATAAAGCTGATGATCCAGATATAATATAAATGAAGAAGGGAATAGGCAATTATAAAGAAAAAAATACCTAATTCCTATTTATTGTGTTAAAAACTTCACGGGTAAGGGGACAGAAAAGCCAGGACTGAAGTAGGGGAAACTGCTGATCAGGATTCACAGATGGGGAAATTTTATCTCAAAATTTCTGTTTTGATCGAGTTTTCTTCAACTCTCCTGCAATTCAAGCTAAAATTTAGGCACAATAAGATTAGCCTTTATTTAGATTCTTGTGTCCTACTCTACCCAAAACGATCCCCAACTGGATCTCGACAAGCTGTTTCCGTTTCCCCTGGATGACTTTCAGTACAACGCAATTGCTGCGTTGAATGAAGGAAAATCCGTTGTCGTCTGTGCACCAACGGGGTCGGGAAAAACGTTAGTGGGGGAATATGCTATCCATCGGGCGTTAGCGGGTAATAGGCGGGTCTTCTACACAACACCCCTAAAAGCTTTATCTAATCAGAAGTATAGGGACTTTAAAGATCTACTAGGGCCAGAAAACGTCGGGTTACTGACGGGGGATATTTCCGTAAACCGGGATGCGGCGGTGGTGGTAATGACAACAGAGATCTTCCGCAATATGCTTTATGGTACACCGATTGGGGAGGTGGGAACCTCAATGGAAGCGGTGGAGGCGGTGGTTTTAGATGAATGCCATTATATGAATGATCGCCAACGGGGGACGGTTTGGGAAGAGTCAATTATTTATTGTCCCCGTGAAATTCAATTAGTGGCTTTATCCGCAACCGTCGCTAATAGTGAACAATTAACAGACTGGATTTCTAGGGTTCATGGCCCAACAGAGTTAATTTATTCTGACTTTCGACCTGTACCCTTGCAATATCATTTTTGCAATACAAAAGGGCTATTTCCGTTATTAGATAATTCTTTAAAAAAAATTAATCCTCGCCTCAAAGAACGTAAAGGCCCTCCCCAACGAGGTAAACATCGCAATGATGTTCCTAATTTAACGGCAGTGATCTCCCATTTACAAGAACGGGATATGTTACCTGCTATTTATTTTATCTTTAGTCGCAAAGGATGCGATCGCTCTGTAGCAGAAGTGCGTCATTTATCCTTAGTTACAGAAGCCGAAGCCGCCCTGTTAAAAAAACGCATTGATGCTTTTATTGCTGCTAGTCCAGAAGGTATTCGTCCCGAACAATTAGAAGTATTATATCGAGGTATTGCCGCCCACCATGCAGGATTATTACCCACTTGGAAAGGGTTAGTTGAGGAGTTATTTCAACAAGGATTAATTAAAGTGGTGTTTGCCACAGAAACCCTGGCGGCTGGTATTAATATGCCTGCTAGAACAACGGTGATTTCGAGTTTGTCGAAACGAACCGATGATGGTCATCGCTTATTAAAACCCTCGGAATTCTTGCAAATGTCGGGACGGGCTGGACGACGAGGAATGGATATTGAAGGGTATGTTGTCACCGTACAAACCCCCTTTGAAGGGGCAAAAGAAGCCGCCTATTTAGCAACGTCTAAACCTGACCCCTTAGTGAGTCAATTTACGCCTAGTTATGGCATGGTTTTGAATTTATTACAACGCCATACTTTAGAAGAAGCAAAAGAATTAATTGAACGGAGTTTCGGACAATATTTATCAACGATTAATTTAATTCCCGCCCAACGAGAAATCGAAATCATGCAAGCGGAATTAGCGTTAATTGAAGCGCAATTTGGCTTTCGAGGCGAACAAAATATGGCTATTTTGGAGGAAACCTTAGCCAGTTTTGAAAAAATTTATGAACGTTTGCGAGAAGAACGCCGTTTATTAAAGTTATTACAGCGCCAAGCTGAAGACCGTCGAATGCACCAGATGGCTTTAGCGATGGACTCAACGTCATTAGGAACGATTGTCGGGTTACGCGGAAAACACGTCCCCACCGCCCGGAGTTTGGAAGCTGACCCCATTCCGGCGGTGTTAGTCGCAAAAACCCCCAGTTCGGGACAAGCCCCCTATTTCCTGTGTTTAGGACGGGATAATCGCTGGTATGTGGTGAGTTCGGCGGATATCGTGATTTTACAACCCCAGTCTCAACGATTAAATGTTGATTATATCGATATTCCTAATATTCCGTTTAAATTAGGGCAATGTCGCAAAGGGGATGAGTTAACGGTGGCGATTGTACAACAAATTCCCAATTTAATGTTACCTGAACCTCCGCCAGAAGTGATTACCCAACAAGAACAAGTGGAACGATTAGAGTTAGAATTAAATGCCCATCCGATTCATGAATGGGGTAAACCCAATAAACTGTTAAAACGGTGGCAACGGTGGGCGGAATTGGATGAAATTATTCAAGAAAGACGCACGGAATTAGAAGAAGATTTAGCTCGTCATTGGCAAGAATTTTTAGCTTTAATTTCTATTTTGCAATATTGTGAAGCCTTAGATGAGTTAAAACCGACGGATTTAGGCCAAGCAACGGCTGCTTTACGCGGTGATAATGAATTGTGGTTAGGGTTAGCTTTAAAATCAGGGATTTTTGATGATCTTGACCCCCATCATTTAGCGGCGGCTTGTGCGGCGTTGGTTACGGAGGTTTATCGTCCCGATAGTTGGACTCGCTATCACTTATCTGATGATGTGGAAAATGCTCTCGGACGGTTGCGGGGTATTCGTCAGGAGTTATTTAAGCAGCAGCGACGCTATCGTGTGGCGTTACCGATTTGGCTAGAACGGGATTTAACGGGTTTAATTGAACAATGGGCTTTAGAAACCGATTGGTTAGAGTTAGTCGCTAATACCAGTTTAGATGAAGGAGACATTGTGCGAATGTTCCGGCGCACGTTAGATTTTCTTTCACAAATCCCCCATGTTCCTCATTTAAATGAATCTCTCAAACAAAATGCCATTCGTGCCCGCCATTTAATTGATCGATTCCCGATTAATGAAGCGGTGGAGTAATCCGTTTTCAATGCCAAATTAAAGATGGGGTAGAATTTGTCAACTTTTTTAAGGGGGATTCAGGGGGATCTAATCTTGGATATAATGGAGGATTTTAATCCTCAATTTTACCCCAAGAAAAATCGGTGAAATCCCAAACATAATCAGAGGTTTTATTCTCAATAATTGATTGATAAACAGGCTCCAGAAATCCTTTGAGGCGCGAAATAATATCCTGAAAATTTTCCGAGGTATTTTCTCCTTTTTCCTTTGAAAAAGCAATCCAAGATTGTTGCTTTGCTTGAGAAAACTCTATTGTTAAACAATAAGGGATATCAAAAGGTATAGCCGTTTTTCTGCGAGTAAAAGTGGCTTGAATAGCCTCAGAAAGATTGTAAGGAGATTGACTCAGACGATACAATAATCTTTCATTCACATAACGAATTCGCAGACGATTAAGATCTTCTTTTCTCTCCTTAGCAAGTTTTAATAAATGTTGATTAACCTTTTGAGAAATATTCGGTTGATTGGTTTGACCCATGATTTAAGATACAAGCAATTCCAGATAGGGACGAATAACATTTTGAACGCGACAAATTTTAGCATAATCCCAAATTTCATCAATTGTACAACGCTTTTCCTGCCAAGATTCTCGTAGAGCTTCAAGAGCAATATCGAGTCCAATTTTATTCCGAAATTTGAAACAGTCAGCAATGGTTTTTGCCAAACTATAAACTCTTACAGGAACTCCTTCAATAATATGTTCTTCAATCCCTGATTCTTTGGCAATACCTGACATATAAATAATTCTCAAAGGAATCATATCCTCCTTTGGAGAACGTGCTTTTTGGTCAATTGCCAGCCATATTTGAGAGGGTGCTTGAGTGGTGATTTGATAAAAACTCAGTGCTGATAGCAAACAGATTACTCCATGAGGTACTCGCTTAGAAACTTCTGCAAAACTATGATTTTCTGTGATGTCTGCGTCTACTATGGTATAAATACCTCGCCCTGAACGAAGTAACAAACCCTGTTGTTCTAGTCGTTGCACATACTGACGAGAAATTCCCCATTTTTCTATATCTTTGGCACTGATGACTCCCATAGTGCAACGGATATCCAGCACTTGTTGTCTCTGAGTCATGATGGTATCACCCAAATCAATGAATAACCTCTCCTGCACTTTGAAAGATTGTGGAAAGTGTAGGTACTTCTATTTATATACCGACATTTTATCATACCTACTATAAAATATAGGGTGAGCCATGCCCACCCTAATGTTACATTAACCTACAGATTAATGCCCAATACCGACATATTGGAACCCTGCGGCTTCTAATTGTTTGCGATCTAAGAAATTACGTCCGTCGATCATAAATGCTGAGTGCATTTTTTTCGCCATTTTTGCATAGTCGAGGGTGTGGAATTGTGTCCAGTCTGTAATTAAAACCAACGCATCACAGCCATCGGCTAACAGTTCAGGATCGGTTTCAACAATCACTCCCGTTAACCCATGACGCATTCCACTTTGGGAAATAATCGGATCATAAGCTTTAACTTTTGCTCCTAAACGGTTCAACTCTTGGATAATATTTAAAGCTGGAGCATCGCGTAAATCATCCGTATCCGGTTTAAAAGTTAACCCTAATAATCCGACGGTTTTACCTTTGAGAATTTTCAGGACTTGTTGTAATTTGTCAATGGCAATGGTGCGTTGACGGTTATTCACTTCCACCGCCGCTTTTAACAATTGGGCTTCATAATTGTAGTCATCAGCCGTATGAATTAAAGCCGAAACATCTTTCGGGAAACAGGAACCCCCCCAACCAATTCCAGCTTGTAAAAACTTATTGCCAATCCTGGAATCTAAGCCAATCCCTTGAGCTACTTGTTTAACATCTGCTCCGACGCGATCGCAAATATTAGCAATTTCGTTAATAAAGCTAATTTTAGTGGCTAAAAACGAGTTTGCTGCATATTTAATCATTTCTGCGGAACTGAGATCGGTTAACACAATCGGAACGGTCGGTAAGGAAGGATGATCAGAATATTTTCGCACCACTAAAGGTTGATATAATTCTTGCATCACTTCCAGTGCTTTTTTGCTATTGCTTCCTAACACAATCCGGTCGGGATTAAAGGTGTCATAAACAGCCGAACCTTCCCGCAAAAATTCCGGGTTACTGACGACATCAAATTCAGCTTCAATGGGGGTTCCCGCTAACCCTTTTTCCTTTTGTCGTTCTCCCACACCATCTAAGACAATCATTCGCACCCAGTCACCAGAACCAATGGGTACAGTGGATTTATTGACAATTACTTTATAACCTTTTGTCAGGTTAGAGCCAATGCCTCGCGCCACAGCTTCGACATAACGGGTATCACTTTCACCTGTTGGTAATGGCGGGGTTCCCACAGCAATAAATAACACTTCACCGTGTTCAACACCTGCACTTAAATCCGAAGAAAAATCCAGACGTCCTGATTCCATACAGGATTTCATCAATTCAGGTAATCCCGGTTCATAAATTGGGGATTGTCCCGACTTCATTAATTTGACTTTTTCTTCGTTATTATCAATACAAATCACATCATGCCCGATCTCCGCTAAACAAACTCCCGTTACTAAACCCACATATCCCGTTCCAATGACACAAACTCGCATAAATCTATCCTCAAGTTTTTGACCACATACTAACAAGAAGAAGTGTGGAACAGGCATCTTGCCTGTTCAGTAGGGTTTAAGGTTTTAGGTCTGGGGTGTCGGGTGTCGAGAGTTAATGATTTCTCCTCTAGCCCTACTCCCGGTACTTTCCCCGCTCTCTCCTACTGCTTGTCTCTTCTGTTTAACCTTTGCAGATGCGTTCCTGAAAGTCCTCTACTGTCAATTTTAATCCTTGATCCAGGGGGATTGTTGGTTCCCAATTCAAATACGTTTTAGCACGAGTAATATCAGGTTGTCGCTGTTTGGGATCATCTTCCGGTAGAGGTTTGAATTGAATTTCAGCGTCAGGGTTAATCATATTCTGAATTTTTTGGGCTAATTCCAAAATCGTATATTCCCCAGGATTTCCGATATTGACCGGGCCAATATAATCGCTATTCATCAAGCGGATGAATCCCTCTACTAAGTCTGACACATAACAGAAACTTCGCGTTTGCAAGCCATCACCATAAACCGTTAAGGGAACACCTCGCAGGGCTTGAACAATAAAATTACTCACCACCCGGCCATCATTTTCTAACATTCGCGGGCCATAGGTATTGAAAATCCGCACCACGCGAATATCTACCCCGTTTTGACGGTGATAATCAAAGGCTAAGGTTTCTGCAACCCGCTTTCCTTCGTCGTAACAGTTACCACAAAAGGCAACTCGTCCATTACGACGCACACAAACGACATGATTTTTCACATTCACACAATACACTTTCCCGACATAGTGAAACCGTTCGGGTTCAACTAAATTGGCATCAATGGCGGGACGGATATTGACGCGATAGAGGTCACGTCCGATAGCATGAGAAACAACAGAAGCAGCATATCCACAACGCAGGGCTAATTCTTGTACATCGTCAGCCAATTGTTTAGATTTACTGTAGTAGGTATAACAATTACCCCGTTGACTTCCATCTCCTAAAATTAAGGCGTTGAAAAGAATTAAGGATTGACGTCGAGACAATTGCAAAAACTCACGGGGAATATATTTATCACCGGATTTACCCAAAGGTAATAAAATCTCTGCTAATTGTTGACTACAAATCCGAAATTGATGGTGATCAGAATCAAAAAATTTCCAAGGTAAGCGTTGGAGACAGTTGGCAATTTTAGCTCGTCCTTCGGGGTTTTCTTGAGCAATTAAGATGTTATAGTCCGCCACATCATAATCAGCACCCCCCACCGCACGCACCCGTCGCCGGACATGAACACAACCTTCAGAAATGTAATAACCCAGGAATTCTAACCAGTCATCCATTTTGACTTTTTCAGCCCGCACTTTCGCATGAGGTGGTGCTGGGTCTAAATCAAATTCTTCTTGGTCTAAGGCGTCAAATTCTGCACCCGTAACCACTCGCCAAGAATGCCAGTGTTTGTCCTCACCCGCTTGAATTGATTTTAATTTTCCGGTTTTACCCCGAACATACATCCAGTGGTTGGGGGTGACACAAAGATCAAATTTACTGTTAGCAAACCGCAACATTTCCCCAATGTAGGGTTGAACAATATATTCATCAGGAACGTGATATTCAATTTGATGGTTTTCGTTGAGGGTGGCAACTTTGACACCGGGTTGCAAGTTGGGGAACTGAACCCAACCTTGCTCGGTTAAAATTTCCGTTTCTGGATCGTAACAGGATCGAATCCCAATACAATTCACATTTCCCCGATAGTCTTCCGTTTGGGGATGAACATCAGGATCACCATAAACTTCTGAGGTTGAGGCTAAAAAAAATCTAGCTTTAATTCGTTTGGCTAACCCTAACATATTCAGGGTTCCCAATACATTTGTTTTGATGGTTTTAACCGGGTTGTATTGGTAGTGAACCGGAGAGGCGGGACAAGCTAAATGGTAAATTTGATCGGCTTCTAAGCGAATGGGTTCAGTAATATCATGACGGATTAGTTCAAAATAGGGATTATCCATCCACTTGAGGATATTTCGTTTTGTCCCCGTGAAGAAGTTATCCAGGCAAATCACTTCATGACCTTGTTCCATTAAGCGATCAATCAAATGTGAACCAATAAAACCCGCGCCACCTGTGACTAAGATTCTCATGCGTGCACTTGCTCAAAATTTGTAGAGAGTTGAAATGGTGCGGACAACAATCAATCGCAGGTAAGCTGAATCCACTATCAGTTGATCAAAGTTAAGACTTAGCTTTGGACACACCCCAGCTATACCCTACAACATCATGTTTTGCTGTCCGTTCCACATCTATCCTACTCGATTTTGAAAGCATTAAATTCAAGTTCAGGTAAATTAACTGTTTTTTGATCCGCTTATTTACAATTAAGAGTTGGGTTTCACTTCGGATTTTGAGGCGATTCGTTCTGATCCTTGTTTTCAAGAGTTGATAACAAATTGCTATAAAATAAAAACATATCTTTTTCCCCTCTCCTTACAGGATAAGGATTGGGGAAGACATCAGACAAGGTTTCTATCGCAAATAGAAGTAAACCTAGAGTTAATGGCGGGCTAATCCTTCTTGACGGGCGGTGTGGGCAACAGCCCCAGCAACGACGGTAGCCACCCGTTTATCAAAGACGGAAGGAACAATATGTTCGCGATCTAAATCACTAGGAGACACTAAAGACGCGATCGCCGATGCTGCTTCTAAATACATAGAAATCGTTAAACTTTTTGCCCCACAATCTAAAGCACCCCGGAAAATTCCCGGAAATGCTAAAACATTATTAATTTGATTAGGATAATCACTGCGTCCTGTTGCCATCACCGCCACATCATCCGTAATTAATTCAGGTTGAATTTCAGGAATAGGGTTCGCCATGGCAAAAACAATTGGATCTTTTGCCATAGAACGTACCATTTCCGGGGTTACAACTCCCGGAGCACTCACTCCCATAAACACATCTGCATCTTTCATCGCATCTGCTAATGTTCCTGATAAATCAACAGCAAATTCCCGTTTTTGGGCGTTAATATCTGGTCGATCATGGGAAATAATGCCTTTAGAATCACACAGGGTAATATAACGAACTCCGGCTTTTTTAAATAACCGCGCCATTGCTATTCCCGCAGCACCCGCTCCGTTTAAAACCAGGTGAATTTCATCCATTGATTTTTTGACTAATTTGAGGGAATTAATCAGCGCGGCTAAACTGACAATTGCCGTACCATGTTGATCATCATGGAAAATTGGAATATCTAAAGATTGCCGTAATTTGGCTTCAATTTCAAAGCATCGAGGTGCAGCAATATCTTCTAAATTAATCCCCCCAAAAACAGGCGCAATATATTTAACAGTTTCGATAATTTTGTCTGTATCCTGAGTGTCTAAACAAATCGGAAAGGCATCAATATCCGCAAACTCTTTAAATAACATGGCTTTCCCTTCCATGACGGGTAAAGCTCCGGCTGGCCCCAAATTTCCTAACCCTAAAACCGCACTACCATCGGTAACAATGGCAACAGTATTTTGTTTAATCGTGAGGCTGTAAACTTGTTGAGGGTCTTCAGCGATCGCTTTACAAATTCGACCCACTCCGGGGGTATAGGCCATTGCTAAATCCGATTGAGATTTGAGGGGAATTTTACTCTGAATACTAATTTTTCCCGCCCGATGTAGATTAAAGGTTCGGTCATAAACCGCTAAAACTTTTAACTCAGGTAATGCTTTTACCGCTTGGACAATTTGTTCTGCGTGTTCGCCACTCGAAGCATCAACACTAATTTCCCGAATTGTTTTTTGTAGGGTTTGCTCAATTAAGTCAATTTGGCCTAAATTTCCGCCAACGGTTGCGATCGCTTGGGCAACACTGGCTAACATTCCAGCGCGGTTGGGCAGTTCCAGACGAATTGTGACACTAAAACTCGGATTCGGTGTTAAGCTAACCATACTCAGTGCATTGATTGATTGTAGACCCCCAATTGTAAAGGTGATCTGGCTCTTTGTCAGTTCCTCCAACCCCGTTTTTCCAGATTTCAAGACAATTCTTGACTTTAAGATCCGCTTCCCTAATATTGTTCGTTCAATTGTAAATAATAGGCCAGATTAGCCAGGGTAATATAGTGATCAACATATTTAGGAGTTGGCGTTTTTTCGAGAGCTTGTTTTACTTGCTTTTTACGCTGAGTCTTGGACGATTTCATAGTTTTATTGTTTAGGTGAGGATGATTGACTAATCTTTTTTCAGATGTACAGTAACCCATCCATCTTTCAAACATTAGGATTGAAATCCGTAATTTCTCTCAAAATTAATATCCTGACATCCGGTTATTAACTTTAATTTCAGCAGTTGAGGATAAATACAACTGTGATTAACGAATTAATAACCCTATTGGGAGGATTCATCCTTTCAGATTTGAGTTAATAATCTGTTAATTCCTGGGTATTTTTCAGCAAGTTCCCTGCATTTCTTTAGGGGAAATCGCAGGGAACGGCTTGATCCTAAACTTCTGTAAGGGTGTTAAAAACACTAACATCCTGAGTCGTTTAAGCCATAATTTGATCAGATTTAACATAAAAAACAGCAACTGTTATGTTTTTTACGGATATTTTAATTTTTGGGGCTAGTCGCATTTGAGAAACGGGTTCTCGAATTAAACTATAAACCTGTGTGAGGGCTTCACCGATTTCCTGGGTCAAGCATTGGATATGTAAAACTCCCCACCGTCGAAATACTCTACAATTTGCCAGGAGTTGAAGTTGATCTAGCTCCTGTTGATTTTCCCGATAAAAATCCCAAATCAGCCGAGTTAACTGTGAAGGTTGTTTCATAAAAACCTCATAGGAGATTGGAAACAGGCGCGTCCCCCTCCCCGTTTTCACGGAGACAAGGTTTTCACTCTTAGCGTGCTTCAGACCAGCAGAGGAAAATAGACTCAGGGGAATATATTCCCCGTGAAATATTAAATTTGCTACCGCCTTGGGAATACTCAATCAGGTGTACCTTTGTATTGCACTTAAAAATGGGACAATTACCATTCCCCAATCAACCATTCCTGTACCCATAGCACTCCCATTTCTGGGGTAAAGTTAGCTACGTGCTTCGCACACGCTGCGCGAAGGCCAATGTTTTAAGAGCTTTTGAGACTTGTAATACTGCAAAGAGTGACTTTAGAACTGTTTAATTACAAGTGACAGAGCCTGGAACTAGCTACGCATTCTAGGGCGTCGTGACTCCAAAAACGTAGACCTTTACAGTCTTAGGCTGGTCAGTACAGCTTGCTTCAATTGCTCTTACAAGCTCAGTGGCTTTAGCCATGAGTTACTGACATCCTCACCTCTAGTATTGAGTCCTAGATCGCTTTTCTCTACCCTGGGATAGAGGGCTTACCTTCTAGTATTCATCATCTAATCCTCTTTCTTAAAGAAAAAAGGCAAGCTGAAATAAGACTTAATAAGAGTTTGTCTAACTTAAACTGCACACAACCTTGCAACAAACTCATTATAACAAGTGTTTTAACCCTGGAAAGAATTACAGATTATCAAGTTTGCTATACATATATTTACATAATTTTATGAATTGATACAATCAAGGATTGTTAATAGTTCAGGCTCCACAATAGACAATTAAATCAATCTCAACATCTCCCAAACCAGCTAGTCCCATAACACCAACGGTAGTTCGACAAGGTAAACGTTCCACTTCAAAATAAGCAGCATAAACCTGATTGACCTTTTCATAATGTCGAAAATCCGTCACAAAAATTCGAGCCATTACAACTCGATTAAAACTGGTTTTTGCATGATTTAGGACTAATTTTAAGTTTTCCATCACTTGCTGAGTTTGTTGCTCAATGGTTCCCTTAATCACTTCCCCAGTTTCTGGATTTTCAGCGAGTTGTCCCGTGACAAACAAAAAATCCCCAGCACGCACCGCATGGGAATAAGGCGCAACGGGAGGTAAAACTTGATTAGGGAGGGTTATATACTCCAGCATAATTAAAAGATTTCTTCTCTAGGACGACATGAACGGTAACATCATACCAGCCTGTGATATGATCAAAGTTTTGGATAATTACCCCACAAGCGGCGAAGGAGAAGCCAGATGGCTCGGATGTATTACGATGCAGATGCCAATTTAGATATTTTGGCAGGGAAAACTATTGCAATTATTGGTTATGGCTCCCAAGGTCATGCCCATGCACTGAATTTAAAAGAAAGTGGTCTGAATGTAATTGTCGGGTTATATCCCGGTAGTAAGTCAGCCATCAAAGCCAAAGATGCAGGTTTAGCCGTGCATAGCGTTGAAGATGCGGCTAAGGCTGCTGACTTCATTATGATTTTGCTTCCTGATGAAGTTCAAAAAACCGTTTATAAAACTGAAATTGAACCTTATTTAACCGAAGGCAAAACCCTCGCCTTTGCTCATGGCTTTAATATTCACTTTGGTCAAGTGGTTCCTCCCGCTAATGTGGATGTGGTGATGATAGCACCCAAAGGCCCCGGACATTTAGTGCGCCGCACCTATGAACAAGGTCAAGGGGTTCCTGCTTTATTTGCCGTCTATCAAAATGCGTCTGGACAAGCCCGTGACCGAGCAATGGCCTATGCTAGAGGCATTGGTAGCACACGGGGTGGGATTTTAGAAACGACATTCCGCGAAGAAACTGAAACCGACTTATTTGGTGAACAGGCCGTTTTATGTGGGGGTTTAAGTGCTTTAATTAAAGCCGGATTTGAAACCTTAGTCGAAGCAGGTTATCAGCCTGAATTAGCTTATTTTGAATGTTTACACGAAGTTAAATTAATCGTGGATTTAGTCGTGGAAGGCGGTTTGGCTAAAATGCGCGATAGCATTTCTAACACGGCTGAATATGGAGATTATACTCGTGGCCCTCGAATTATTACCGATGAAACTCGCGCGGAAATGCGAAAAATCCTCAGCGAAATTCAGTCGGGTCAATTTGCTAGAGACTTTGTGTTAGAAAATCAAGCCGGAAAACCCGGTTTTACCGCCATGCGTCGTCAAGAAGCCGAACATCCCATCGAAGAAGTCGGTAAAGACTTACGCGCTATGTTTAGCTGGATGAAGAAAGATTAAAACCAGGGGGAGATGGGGACAAGGGGATAAGGGGACAGGGGGACAAGGGGGAGCAGGGGGAGAAGGAAGAGAAAGAGGACATCATTAACTTCTGACTTTTCTGTCCGCACCCCGCACTCCGTACTCCGCACCCTGCACCCTGCACCCTGCACCCCGCACCCCGCACCCCGCACTCTATTTCGCTCCCTGACCTTTTTCAATTTTTTCTACTTCTTTCTCTCGTTGTTCATTGGTATCTTTAGGCCGTAACCATTTAGGCCATAAACTGACAACAAACTCACGACTGGTTTTACTCGCTTCTCTGGCGGGTTTGGGCAAAAATTTAAACGTATCGCCAGAGGAAATAAACACAACCACTAAGGCAACAGCACCCCAGCCTAGAATTTTTTTAGGAGTCATAAGCAATTTTTAGATAACGATATTTATGGGAATTTATTGTATAGCAGGGAATAGGGAACAGGGAACAGAAAGAAAAAAATTTTACGGTCTAGGTTTTCTGGATGAGTTTTTGTCAATCACTCTATATTATTCCTCAAGTATACTATTAATCTTGAGTTTTCAATAACTCTTCAATGAAAACTTGGGTTTCTGGGGGAATATCTGTAATTAAACGCACGGGAAAAGCTTGAGTTGAAATAGAGCGATAATATTCGGGTGTTAGAAATACCTGATATTTTTCAGCATCGGGTGTCAGTTGGGCGGCTGTTGCTAAAGCAATTGTTTTAGCATAATTACGGACATCTTTTGAAGCATCACCAATCACTTCACCGCCTGAAATTGGAGTAATGGGAATCCAAGTTTGATCTGCAATGGTTCTGGGATCTCGAACACTTAAATGGGTGGCACCTAAAACCCCTAATAATAATTTTTCGGTTTTAATTTGAGGAAAAATTGCAATTTGTTCGGGTAAAGCCGGAGTGACTTTATCGGCTGATTGTGTTAAAATTAAAGTAGGAACCTGAACTTTATTTAATCCGGTTTTTCCAAAGATTACAGAAGCGGTTGGAGCAAAAGAAATCGCTCGTTTAATCCGAGGATCACTAAATTGATAGCGATCTTTTGGCAGTTCTGCTGCTAGACATTGAGTAGCTTTTCCTAAACTAAAAGTAATAAAACTTTGATCACAATTTTTTCTGAGTTCATCAATTTGAAACTCTCCTCCCGCTAAAGCTAAAGCCGTTACACCTCCAAAAGAATAGCCAAAAACCAAAGTATTATTAGTATTAAATTTACCTTTAAATCTGGGATCATTAGTATTCAATTTTTCTAATTCATTCAACGTAAAAATCAAATCTTGGGGACGTTCTATAATTTCTGTGGGGGATAAAAATAAATTTTTATCAACATAAGTCGCATTACTTCCGGGATGTTCAGGCACAATAACAGTATAGCCATAGGATGCTAAATGTTCCATTAAATAGCGTAATTCTTGATAATCAGAACCCCGACCATGAGAATAAAGAATTAAAGGTTTATCGGGTGTTGCTGCGGAGGATGAATAAATATAAACGGGGATATTACGATTTCGTTGTTTATCCTGCAATTCTATGCGGGTAATGTCTACCTTTCCGGCACCGGGTTGAGTTGGATCAAAGGTAATGGCTGGCGGTTTAACTTCTCCGGTGGGAAATTTAGGTAAGACTTCTAAGAGTAATCTTTGGGTTTGCCAAAATCCTTGATTTAAGCGTTTTAAAACCTCAAATGCTTTAGGAACATTAATCTCAATAGTAGAGAGGGGATAATTTTCTAAAAAATTAATAACAGATAATCCTTGAGGAGATTTAGCTGAAGATAAAATGGCTTCTTTAATTGCTGTTCCGCCTTGGGATTGATCTGAAGAAATAATCGTATCAATATCGGTTAAAATCCGGGTTCCCACTTGACTATTAACAATTTCATCAACGGTTTCATCTTGAATTTTAATTTTAATATTTAACGCGGCTAAAGCTTGTTGCTTTTGTTCAGGGGTAAGGAAACTAAAATAACCCAACAATCCTAACGGAACTTTTCCGGTTTCTGCAAATTCTTTTAAGTCTTTGACCGAAACCGTAGCATAAATAAATCCTTGTCTGATTACAACAGATTCTGCTGCACGACTCGAAAGGGGGAATAGGAAAAAACTGCTAACAATTGTTGGCGTTAAAACACTTAAGGAAAGGAACAATTTTTTCCACGGGTGTTTAGAAAAAACAGAAAAAACAGATACCGGAATTTCACGCATGATCAAAAGTCTGGGTTCAACAATCCAAAAAGTTTAACATCGAATTAGCTCATTGCTATCGGGGGGCGATGGTGTTCCCAAGGTTGTACCGCCTCTAGTTGTGCTGCTAAGGCGATTAAAGTGGCTTCCGTTGCGGGTTTTCCTACTAATTGCACCCCAAGGGGTAAACCTGCTGACGTGAAACCTGTGGGAATGGCGATCGCGGGTTGACCACTAACATTAAATGCAGGACAAGGGGCAATCCATTCAATAATACGCTGTAACGTTTCTTCAGGAGAAAGTTGAGCATATTCTCCCACCCGAATTGTCCCGTGCATATAGGTGGGTAAAACAATAACATCAAAGGGACTTAAGGAGGCAACAATTTCACGTCCAGCTACCTGCATTTTAGACACCGCTTGCAAATATTGTCCAGCCGTTATTTGAGTTGACCTTAACCATTGATTTACCGAACCTAAATACTCTGACGGAATTCCAGAGGCTGCGACTCCCGATTTCCAAACTAAAGTAAACGGTTCAATAATTGCACTAAAATCCGGGTTAATGAGTTCTATTTGATGACCCAATTCTTCGAGAAGTTTAACAGTATTTTGAACCGCTTGTTCACAGTCTGGAGACGCTTGACCAACGGGTAAAATAGACGTTGCTACGGCAATTTTCAAAGACTGGGGCGGCTGTTGTGTTGCTGCCAAAAACGAAGGATTGGGATCAGGCAACCAATAGGGATCTCCTAAAATATAGCCTGACATCACATCTAATAAAGCCGCCGCATCCGCAACGGTACGAGCCAATGGGCCATCGGTGGAAATCCCACTTTGAAAGTCTCCGACGGGAGCATGGGACACTCGCCCTCGCGTGGGTTTAATTCCGACTAAACCACAACAAAAAGCAGGGCCACGAATGGAACCTCCGCCATCTGACCCATGAGCAACGGGGGATAATCCCGCCGCCACCGCAGCAGCAGCCCCCCCACTGGAACCTCCGGGGGTATACTCTAAATTCCAAGGGTTACGGGCGGGAGGAAAGCCATCGGGTTCGGTGTAGGGTAATGATCCGACTTCTGAGGTCGCCGTTTTGCCCAATATATTAAATCCGGCTTGACGAATTCGACTAACAACTCCATCATCATAAGTTGCTATTTTATCGAATAAAGCCCGTGAACCATAAGTACAGGCAACTCCCGCAACGGGGTTTAAATCTTTAATCGAAATGGGAACGCCAAAAAAGGGGGGTAATTCGTTAATATCGGCAATTTGGGCGAGGTGTTCTGTTTGGGTTTTGGCGAGTTCTATAGCGGTTTCTGCCATAACTGTAAAATAACAACCGAACTGCGGATTTAACCGTTGAATTCGATCTAAATAAAAATTAACTAACTCTAAAGGAGATAAAACTTTTGTGCGAATTAATCGCGCTTGTTCTAAAGCAGGGGTAAAGGCTAAATCCACTGAATTCATGTTAATCAGTTATCAGTTATCAGTTATCAGTTATCAGTAATTAGTGGGCAACAGTTAATAGTCAACAGTAATCGGTCAACTGTCAACCGTCAACAGCCAACTTGTTGTAAGGATGCCCAAAGGGGTAAACTAAGAGTATTCTATTTTCAGATTTCAGCGCGTAACCATTGCTGAATGATTAAAAGTTAAGAGCTTTGTCGTAAGACAGGTAGGGTAGGGCATACCCAAACCTCGGTTGAAATACCGAAAACGCTTGGAGAGTGAACCATTAAAAGGGCACTAGATAACACCTGATATTCTAGTAGGCTCGGTTCAGACATAATCGTGTAAGACCTAAGTAGGGGCAACTCCAAAGGGCGGTGATTAGCTCAAGAATCTCCCGTTACATCCCCTCTTGATTAACGGTGAGAGTGTCAATTGTTTTATTGAAGGTCACGGGATGTCAGCACCCCGTACTGAAGTAAAGGGGGTATGGGCGGAGCGCAGGCTACGCGAAGTAATGCCTCACCTTCAGTAAGAGTTGACCAGCCTAAGTCTTAATTGACTAAGTTTTTTGAGTCATGACACCCTGTGGATGCGTAGCTAGTCCCTGGCTCTGTCGTTAGTAGTTAAACATCTTTATCGGGTTAAGGAAGTGCTGCTAACCTAACAAGCTCTTAAAACCTTGGCAAAGCTAACTTTACCCTAGAAATAGGAGTTAGGAGGGATACCATACCCTCCTCCCCGGAAGGGGAAATGTAAAGCCTAACTAGAAGTTAGGGGTTTCTACCCATTTTTCCGATGACACAATCAGAGCGTCCACCTGTTCCTCGTCCACCAGTGCCAGGGATTCCGCCACGTCCACCTGCACCGAAAGCACCTCCCCCACCTGGGGCTGGAGTAGCAAGTGCTGCTGTTGCGACACCGACTCAAATGACGACAACAACCCCAACGGTAATGGCAACACCGAGAAGCAAAGGCCCTAGCCCCGGACAACCCACGTTACGCGAGATTGTCAAACGGGCTAACGATGAGGGCGCTTCGGACGTTCACTTAGGCGTGAATGAACCCCCGCGCTTTCGCAAACGGGGAGATATTGTCCCGTTAGAGTGGCCTAACACCGACTTGAATACCTTTATGAGTTGGTTGATGGAGGTGTTGACCGATGAGGAAATTCACCAATTTCAAGAAAATCTTGACTTTGATGGGGCGGCGGATTTAGGGTTTGTGCGAATTCGGATTAGTATCTTTGATGCCCTCAATGGCCCTTCACTGGTATTGCGGTTAATTGGTTCCTCGATTTTGACCTTGGAACAGTTAAAGTTGCCAGAGGTATTTAAAAAAATCTGTAACTATCACAAAGGGTTAATTCTGGTAACGGGGCCAACGGGTTCAGGTAAATCTACGACCCTGGCGGCGATGATTGATTACATGAACCGTAACTATGCCTACAATATTATTACAATTGAAGACCCGGTAGAATTTGTTCACGAAAGTAAAAAATCCCTGATTAAACACCGAGAAGTCGGACGCCATACGTTGAAGTTTTTTAATGCCCTTAAAGGTGCATTGCGTCAAGATCCCGATGTCTTACTCGTAGGGGAAATTCGGGATAAGGAAACGATGCAAATTGCCTTAAAAGCGGCACAAACGGGTCACTTAGTATCAGGAACGTTACACACCAATAGTGCGGTAAAAACCTTGACTCGGATTTTGGATATGTTTACCGCCGAGGAACAACCTTCAATTAAAGTCTCGATTTCCGAATCTTTGGTGGCGATTATTGCTCAATTATTGTGTAAAACCACTGATGGGAAACGGGCGGCTTTTCATGATGTTTTGATTAATACGGATGTGATCAAGGAATACATCGTTAAAGACAAGTTTGAAGAAATTAACCAAATCATGCTCAAAGATACCTATGAAGGCATGACGACCATGAACAAATTTCTTTACAATCTGTATCAGGAAGGACGAATTACTGAAGAAATTTGTTTAGAGGTCTCCCCCTTCCCCAACGAGATGAGTCAAATGTTACGAGGACGAGTCTAACTCTAACAAAAATGTAAAATTTCAGCCCTACTCTTGCTTTCATCGCCTAAAGTAAAAGTATCGGTGAATCGTGATCCCATTTCTCGATCTCTCCATTCTTTTGAATGGCTAGGAATCACGATTTACCAGTTTAAGGCTTTAAATTTTAATATTAGGTATGGAATGAGGCTTTGAATTTAGTTCAACCATGTACGGTGACTCATTTATTTAAAGCGATCGCTTTATTTACTCCGGGGGGAGATTTAGTTTATTGTATTGACCCCAATAAACAGCGTCGCTGGCATTCTCATCTTTGCACATCTTTGCAAGAACTTTTAGGTTTACCAGAACCCCCTCATTTTTTGATTCCTTGTTATACCGCAACTTATGATCGATGGGTTGACCCCCAAACCCAACAAATCCAACTTTCGGCGGAAGCTTATCCTCCGGTTTTACAATACCAAACTTTATTAAATACGATTTTTGATACGGGGGATATAGTTTGGCAACCCGCAACGGGTTCAGAAGAGTTTTGTAATCCTTTAATTATTGCCACTTATTATCAGCAATTTCCTCAACTTTGGGAAAATCATGATCTGATTGTTCAGGTGAAAAAAAATGATGTGACTCATGATTCTACAACAACTGAAAATTTATCAGAATACCCCTCTCCCAATTTTAAATTGGATTTATCTCCCGAAGCCGAATTTCCTGAAACCAAAGGATATGTTTTACGGTTATTTGTGTCCGGTCATAGTTTAGTAACGGAAAAAACCCTCCAGACTCTCCATCAATTGTTAGAACGTTCTATTGGTCATCCTTATACTTTGAAAGTGATTGATGTTTTAAAACATCCCGACTTAGCAGAAGCGGATCAAATTTCTGCCACTCCCACCTTAGTTAAAGTTTGGCCAAAGCCTGTCCGTCGTATCGTAGGAGAGTTAAATAATGTCGATACGATTTTGCGATTATTAGGGAGTCCGGCTGATACTTTACCCTGGGAAAAATAGTGATTTTTTGAGTCAAATTCCCGCTTATCTTAAGCTTTTTACTTTCCGGGAATAAACGGAGTTGAACGTTGTCTTTCAGCTATAGCAATCCCAAATATATTGTAATAATTTACATCTGACATGAAACACCTAGAAGTATTATCTCTGTTCCCTGTTCCCTGTTCCCTGTTCCCTGCTATAAATGGATTGATTAACTTTAACGGACTTTTCTAAATTAACAATAGGCTGAGGATAATCAACATCTAAAATCACTCCAAAGCGTTTTTGTTCAACGGGAAGTAAAGACCAAGGTTCATGGACTTTTGAGGGGGGTAAATTGCTTAATTCAGGTAGCCAATGTTTAACATAATCTCCGTTTGGATCATAATCTTTAGATTGTTTTAAAATATTAAAATATCGGAATCCTCGCGCATCGTTTCCAACTCCGGCGGTATAATTCCAGTTTCCCCAATTACTACAAACATCATAATCAATTAACAGAGATTCAAACCATTCTGCTCCCATTTTCCAATGGATTCCTAAATTTTTAGTCAAGAAACTGGCGACATTTTGCCGTCCTCGGTTTGACATAAATCCAGTTAAAGCTAATTCTCGCATATTAGCATCAATTAAAGGAAACCCGGTCATTCCCCTTGTCCAGCATTGAAACAGTTGTAAATCTTCTTTCCAAGGAATAGAAAGCCCTCGTAACCCTTCAGAATAAAAAATTTTATTACCATGTTTTAAGGCAATTAATCTAAAATAATCTCGCCATAATAATTCAAAAATTAACCAGTAAGTCGAGTCATTTTTAATTCGTTGTTGTTCGTAATTTTTAACATTATTATCAATAAATCGAGGCGATAAACACCCTAATGCTAACCAAGCAGAAAATTTAGAAGAATAATTTGCGCCTAACATTCCATTCCGCGTTTCTTTATAGTTTTTAAGACAATCCTGTTGCCAAATATAATCATTTAACCGTTTTAATCCGGCGGTTTCTCCCCCTTTAAACGTTAAAACTGCACGAAAATCAACAACAGGGGGTTCTAAACCTAAATCTTGAAGGGTCGGTAATGTTCCTAATTCTAGTTTGGGTAACGGTGGTAATTTTTCAGGAGAAGGAAAAGGAGGATTAACTATACAGTGATTCTCTACTTTTTTTCTAAATTGAGTAAAAACTTCAGGGATTTCAGCAATAGAAAAAGGTAAATCTGGGATTGAATAAAGAGTTGCACCCCAATAGGATTTGAGATCAACTCCTAAAGAATTTAATGCCGTTTTTAATCGATGTTCTACTCTCAATTCTTCCGATGTAGCTTCTTGATAATAATAAACAGCATCAATATTTAAGGTTTTGACTAATTCAGGAATAATAGTTTCTGGCTTCCCTTTGCGGATGATTAAATCGCTTCCTAACTGTTGTAAGGATTGACGTAAATCTTCTACACTTTCTAATAAAAATTGAGCGCGAAATGCTCCGGTTTTGGGGAATCCATAGGAAGTTTGACCGAATTGTCGGGGATCAAAACAATAGACAGGAATAATCTCTGCGTTTAAGTTTAATGCGGCGGATAACGGTTCATGATCATGAACCCTTAAATCATTGCGATACCAAATTAAAACTTGTTTGTGAGTCACGATGATTTAACTTCTAAACGGTTCAGGTTGTTTGCAGAACCCGTAGAGGTATCGACCCCAACGGATTCACCTTAACCCATTTTAACCGAAGTTTCCAGGGGTTTAACAATCAACCATCGTCCCGTTTTGGGGTCACGGTAGCTGCTATAGGGGTTAGAACGAAGAGGTTTAGGACATTTCATAATCGTTCTCCGAATCCGTAAGGGTTGAAAAAATCAGGATCATTAAGTTGATGATTCAATTATTCCGTATTTTCCCAGTGATATCAGGAACGCATATCTCTAAAATTGTGTGATAATAACGTTCATTCTGAGTGACAATAAACATAGAAGTGTGTGAGAGATATCGAGGGTATCCCGTGATCTTGATCATCGGGTTCTCGTTCTTCAACAAGTTTATTGTATTCAAGTCTTATGAAAACGACAAAAGATTTTATTGTTATTGATACGGAAGGACAACCGATTTTAAGAGAATTAGCCATTGTTAATTATCAAGGTGAATTAATTTATGAAGCTTTTGCAGAAAATCATTCTCACAGTCCGAGAATTCCCCATCGGACTAAACCGTTAAAGCAGATTTTAAAAGAATTTGTTGAAATCGCTCAATCTCAATTAATTATCTGTCATTATGCTCAACATGATATTGAGGTATTGAGAAATACCTTTAAAGCCGTAGGAATTGCAGCACCTCAATTAGATTTTCAGTGTAGTTTTGAATTAGCACAACGGTATTTACCTCAACTAAATAGTCATTCTTTAGAAGCTTTAAGTAAGCATTTAAGGTTAAAATTAGATGGTCAATTTTTTATTCGAGATGCGGCTCATCGGGCGAAATATGATGCCTTATTTACCTATCAACTTTATAAACATATTGTCAATGAATATTTGAAAACTGAATTAAAAACTCAACCGAATCCCTTTGGAAGTAGTCGGGTGGATACACCGTTTCAGGATCATCCCGATTTTAGGGGTATTTTTGCGGAAGAATGCGATCGCTTAAAAGCCATTTTGGGCGATATTAAATTAGACCCTAATCATCAAACCAAAGGGGCGGTTGTCATTGGGGAACCTGGGTCGGGAAAAACTCACCTGATGATGCGATTAGCCAAGGATTTATTAACCAAAAACCGTTTATTATTTATTCGTCAACCTAATAACCCCGATACGGTTTTATTCCATACCTATAGTCGAATTTTAGAATCCTTGATCCAAATTGTTCCTAATAGTATTCACACTCAGCTTGAATATTTATTGGCGAATAGTTTTGCAGAAATTATTAAATCTACAGACACTTACTTTACGGCTAGAACTCAGAAAGATGAGAAAATTTTACAACTGATTCAAGGTGGAAATTTAAAGCTGTTTACCGATTTATCCCAGGCGGAAACCAAAACAAAACGGGAGTTTTGGCAACATATTGAAAAACGAGCCTTAGAATGGTGGAATAATAACTTTTCCGCCGCCGGTTACGCCCCTAAATTTTTACAAGGAATTGTGAAATTTTGTGGCTATACTGACTTTAACCGCCGTCAAATTATTACCCAATGGTTGGCGATGAATAATTTACCCCAAGAGGAATTAGATCGGGTAGGATTACCATCTTGGGAAGATGAATTGAGTCGGGAGGAAGCTTCTTTAGAGGCGTTAAAGGTGTTAGGGTGTTTATCGTTATTAGATCAACCGTTAATGATTGTGTTTGATCAGTTAGAGGGGTTAGGACTAAAGCACAATGAACGGTTATTACACGCTTTTGGATCAGCCGTTAAAGAGATTTTTACCCATGTTCCTAATAGTTTAATTATTTTAAACTTATTTCCCGATCGCTGGCAACAATTTAAAGCAGTTTTTGATGGATCAATTATTGATCGGGTGTCTCAATCTCAAGTGTTTCTAAATCGTCCTTCTAATCCCGAACTAAAACAGTTATTAAATTTAAAAATCCAATTTTTAGATATTACCGTTGATGATTTATTTGAACCTGATGAAGTTACCGCCATTTTAAATCATCTTTCGATTCGGACAGTCTTAAATGTGGCGGCGGATTATTATCGCTATAAAGTTGATGGAATTCCCCTCCCTAAACATCAACTTATTCCCCTTTCTACCCCGGATGAAACAGAGGTTGAGCGAAGATTACAACAGTTAGAAGCGGAACTGGAAACAATCAAACAAGCAATGGGTCAAATGAGTGAGTTTATTACTCGAAATTATCCAGAAAAATCAGAAATATTTAATTCGGAGTTATTTGGATTTACCCCTTTCTTAGAATCTCCAGTTCAGCGACAATTGAGAAATTACTTTAAAGAACAACGCATTTGTTTAGAGGGGACATTATCTAAACCTAGAATTATTACTGATAGTGATGATTTAGGAAAATTGATGACGCTTTTAGAAGGGTTAATGTTAGTGATTTCTCCCTTGAGTGTAGATGTCTTAAAGTTGGGGAAACGGGTGATTCCTGAACATTTAGTGATTCAGACCCAAACTCATAGTTTTGTAGTCGGATTTTTACATTTAGGGGGATCTCCCTTTTTCCATCGGTTGAAAAATTGGAATGAGTTACTGGGTTTAAAACCCAATTTTAAGTTTATTTTATGTCGAGATGAAACCGATTATCCCATTAGCGGTCAAAAAAGCTTATTAGAATTAGAACGACTTCAACACTCTCGCACCGGAAAATTGATTATTTGGCATCAAGAGGATCGACTTTTATTTGAACTATTTTATCAAATGATTGTGGATATTCAAAACCATGATTTAGACGTTAAACTAGAGGATGCAATTGAATTTATTTTATCAGAATATAAAGATTATTGGTTATTTCAAAATATGAAATAGAAATTGAATTAAAAATTATCCTGAATTATCTTGGACATTAACGAACAATTTGACTAAGCTTCTTCTCAATATAACTCCCTGATTTATGTACAAATTTAATCAGTTTATCGCTGTAATTGCTGTAGTTTCATCCTTGATGATGGGGATGACTTCTCCGGTATTGGCTCAAACCCAATCTCCCTCTGCTACAGATTTAACACCTTTACAACAACAGTTAAAATCTGGGAATTGGAAAGCTTCTGATATAGAAACTCGTCGCTTAATTCAACAGTGGATTTTTCCGAAAGGGGATGTTTATGCTAAACCTGAAGTGAATCAAATTCCCTGTGAGAGTTTAAAAGCGATTGATACCCTGTGGAAACAAGCCAGTAATAATCAGTTTGGGTTTAGTATTCAACAGCAACAATGGCAAAAGTTATCGCCAAAAGATCGGTCTAGTATTGAATTTTTTGGTAAAAAAATGGGTTGGGTTAGACCAAAACCCTTAACCGAAACAGAGCTTCAAGAGAAATGGTTTGCTTCAACTTGGGTAATGGAATCTGAAGTTAATTTTACACCCAATGCTCCGGTTGGTCATTTACCTTGGCCTGGAATATCTCAGGAAAGAGTCATGTCTTTAATTAATGAAATCGGTTTAGGCTGTGGGAGTTGCAGTATTGATGCCATGTATTTACAGGAAGAACGAAATTATACTTATCTTCCTGCCTTTTATAACCGAGTTAATACCTGTTTAGCTTCTAATCCAACATCATTATCTCCCTTAGAAACGGCTTTAGCGTCGGGAAATTGGAAGGAGGCAAATCGTTTAACTTCTTTGGGAATTTTAGACCTCGCTGGAAAAAGAGAACAGACTTATTTAATAGCGACGGATACCCGAAAATTATCCTGTCAATCTTTAAAAAAAATTGATCAATTGTGGGTTAAATATAGTCAAGGACGATTTGGTTTAAGTGTACAAGCTCAAATTTGGCAAAACTTAAAAGGGAAAAGTTATGAAGATTCTTTGAAGTTTGAAAAAGCGGTGGGATGGACAGGAACTCAACCGATTTTTGATCTGAAATCAGCACCAAAAGGACATTTACCTCTGCGTCCGGTATTATCAGATGGGATGATGAATGCTTGGGGAGGCGGTTGGATTCAAGAACTATCCAATCGTTTAAAAAGTTGTTTGTAGAAAAAATTTGTTATATAAAAAAAGTGGGTTGTTTGTTAGTACACATCACCCACTTAAAAATTAGTTTTGAATCCTGGGGTAGTTCCCTTGATTTAATATTCAGGAACCGAAGAATCAATTTCTCGACTCCAAGCCAGAATTCCGCCTTTAACGTTAGTGCCTTCAATGCCTGCTTCTTTGAGAATTCCTAACGCTTTTCCAGACCGCATTCCTGATTTACAATGGGCAATTAAACGATGACCATTTAACTGTTCTTTGACTTGTTCAATGCCTTTTCCTTGTTCAATATCCGGTAAAGGAATTAACACTGACCCCGGAATTTGAGCAATTTCATACTCATGGGGATTACGGACATCAATTAATACGAAATCCTTCGCACCACTATCGATTAATTGCTTAAGTTCCTGAACCGTCATTTCAGGAATATCCATTTTTTGTTTTGCCTCCTGTTCTTTTGCTTGGGGAATTCCGCAGAATTGTTCGTAATCAATTAATTTTTCAATAATGGGACGTTCAGGATTAGGACGTAATTTTAACTCCCGAAACGTCATATCTAAGGAGTTATATAATAACAACCGTCCGCTTAAGGTTCGACCTTTCCCTAAAATAATTTTGACGGTTTCTGTGGCTTGAATCACGCCAATCATTCCGGGTAAAATTCCTAAAACGCCACCTTCTGCACAGGAGGGAACCATCCCTGGTGGTGGGGGTTCGGGGTATAAATCGCGGTAGTTGGGGCCACCTTCATAGTTAAACACCGTCGCCTGACCTTCAAACCGGAAAATTGACCCGTAGACGTTGGGTTTGTCCAGTAACACACAGGCGTCATTGACCAGATAGCGGGTTGGGAAATTGTCAGTTCCATCTACAATCACATCATAGGGTCGCAGCAGGTCAAGGGCATTTTCTGAACTCAGGCGGGTGTTGTAGAGGTCAACTTGACAAGCGGGGTTAATCTCCAAAATCCGGTTTTTCGCTGATTCAATTTTGGGTTTCCCCACCCAGGACGTCCCATGAATAATTTGGCGTTGTAGGTTGGAATGGTCAACCACATCAAAATCCACAATTCCGATGCGTCCAATTCCCGCCGCCGCCAAATACAGGAGTAATGGCGAACCCAGTCCCCCAGTTCCAATGCACAACACACTCGCCGCCTTCAAGCGTTTCTGACCTTCCAGAGCAACTTCTGGCAAAATCAGATGGCGGGAGTAACGTTCGTAGTCGTCTTTCGTTAACTGGATTTCATCCAGATTTGGATTTAGCATAGCAATTTCGACAAAAAATATAACCGTCCCTTTTACGGGTTTGGGTCGTCAAAACTATATATTGTATGTCCTAGGAGGGAAAATGGGTTAATGTCTTATCAATTCTTCAACTTGAAACTGTTGATATTCATCTAAACTCCAGTTTTGCAGGTCGGTTGCTTTTCCTTTTTCGACGGAAATAATAATATAAGAATAGTCTGACCACGCACAAACTCGATCAAATTCTGAGGGAATAGCTGGATGATCGGGATGGGAATGATAGATTCCTATGATAACAAGATTGCGATCGCGTCCTTGTTTTTGGGCTTGAATCATTTGTTGAGGAGAAATTGTAAACCGACGTTCAGAGGTGACAGGTTGATCAGTGGTTTCTACTGCTTCAAATGCTGGGGCGGTTTCCGAATTCCAAGCATTTTCGGTGGGAATAATCTCCACTACAATTTTATCATGATTTTGATTAATTTTTCCCATTAATAATCCGCAGCATTCCACAGGATAGGTTTGTTCTGCATGGGTAAATAAAGCTTGAATTTGTTCTGAGGATAGGGTTAAGGTTGACATAAATTAAGATTTAGCTTGTGCTGGTAGAAGTCGTTAATTTAGGGATAAAGTTGATTAAAATAGCGATCATTAAAAAAGCGATGATTCCCAAACCAGAACTGATGAATAAATTAACTGTTCCGGGTTGTTTTACGATAAAATCATATCCACTCATAGCTAAAGAAAAGGCTGCAAAATAAACTCCGATTCCTAACCCTGCTTTATGAGGGGGGACTAAGGAAAAAGCAATGGGAATAATACCATTAGCAACTAAACTATAACTCGCAATCAGGAATAATAGGAATAGGAATAGGATAGAATGGGAGAAGAATGAAAGGGGAATTAATAAAATAGATGTGGCGATTAATCCGATTAATGTTGCTTTTGTATTGCCAATTTTAACGGCTATCAATCCAGCCGGAATAGATGCAAAGGCTAGAAGAATTAATCCAGTAAACATCATCCATTTGACATTTCCTCCTGAATTTTTGATCACTTGAGGAAAAATTTCTCCTAAGATAAACCGAGTTCCCCACGCCCCGAATAATCCTAATGAGGCAATAAACACTAAGTTTTTTAAATATAATTCTTGATGGGGTTGTTCTGACTGAGGAATAACGCTTAAATCGGGATTAAAATATCTTAAAACTGCGACTGAACCTAATAAAACTAAAGACCCGACTGTAAACGTTACCCCTGAACCTAAACTCAAAATAAATTCACTTGAAATGGGACGAATAGCCCCCACAATACCCCCGATAAAAATTAAAATACTCATAGCTTGAGGGAGTTTTGTTTCTATGGCGTATTGACCTAATAAAGCGGTAACAGGACTTCTAAATAAAGCCATTGCAACAGCCCATAAAATTAATAAAATTGGGAATATCCAATGCAAAGAATTCAGAGATTGACCGAAAATATAAAAACTGGGAATAGCAATAAATAAACCCGAAGCTAAAATCACCCCTAAACTAATGAAAGGAAACCGGGTTCCCATCCATTGTCGTTGACAATCTGAGAAATTTCCAGCTAAGGGTTCAATGATGACTCCTAACGCATTTTCAATGACTAAAATAGTTGGGAATAAACCTGGAAATCCAAAGGTAGTTAAGAGTTGAGGAACATATAATCGATAGAGTAACCAAGTTAAGGTAATTGCGCCTTGAACTAAGGATAATCCGATTAACTGAAACCAGAGAATAGAGGGTTGAGCATTGGATTGTGACATCTCAATTAATTCTTTATACGATTATTAACTAATTCTATGCTGAAATCAATTGCAGCTTTCATACTAGACGCATCTGCAATTCCTTTTCCCGCAATATCAAAGGCTGTACCGTGATCAGGAGAAGTTCGGATAAAAGGTAAACCAATTGTTGTATTAACCGCCCGATCAAATGCCATTAATTTAACAGGAATTAGCCCTTGATCATGATATAATGCTAAATAACCATCATGGGCATTTTTTCCTAAATTAAACCAAGCTTGACCCGGTTTAACCCACATGGTATCCGGGGGAATAGGGCCGTCTAATTGAATATAAGGATAGCGATCGCGTTGTTGATTTAACCAAGGAATTAACCAGTCTTTTTCTTCTGTTCCTAGCTGTCCTTCTTCTCCACTATGGGGGTTTAATCCAGCCACAGCAATGCGGGGATTTTCTAATCCAAATTCATGACGTAAACAATCCACAAGTAACTCTAATTTTAAACTCATTAATTCTGGGGTTAAAGTTGAGGAAACTTGAGAGAGGGGAATATGAGTTGTGGCTAATAACGTTCTTAATGTCCAGCCTGTATAGGGAGATCGGGCGACAAATAACATTCCAAAGCGTTTAACTTTGGCTTTTTCGGCTAAAAATTCCGTTTGACCGGGATAATTATAACCCGCTAAATTCCATAAATTTTTAGCAATTGGCCCTGTTATAATTCCATCAAATTCTCCTTGTAATGTTCGAGTAATGGCTGTATCTAAATATTGAAAACTAATCGCCCCACTGGTGAGGTTTCCTACTCCTATTTGTAAGGGAGGTAAAGTCGGATCAGGCTCTAAATTTATCACTGTAAACCGATTGGGGTTTGAGGAAGAAAATCCTTGATTTTGTAACTGTTTGTAGGTTTGTTGCAAAATGCGATCGCTTCCAATAACCGTTAGATCACAGTGTTGATGTAACGTCGGATCAGCTAAAGCTTTTAATACCACTTCTGGCCCAATTCCTGATGGATCACCTAATGTTATGGCTAAACGAGGTAATTGTTTAGATTGAGACATAATTTCAGTAGTAAGCCCTGAAGGGCTTTTTCTTGATCGTTTTAAATATTGTAGCCCTAAAGGGCTTACTACGGGTAAATAATCAGTTAAAATTAAACTGGATAAAGCCGTTAGTTTATATTAAACCGCAACTCATGACTATTCCCTCAACGCTGAATGTGGCGATTGGCTTATTTTTTATTTATCTACTTTTGAGTTTATTTACCTCAGAAATCCAAGAATTTTTAGCGAGTTCTCTCTTTGATTGGAGAGCGGAAAATTTATATCGTTCTATTCAACTGATTTTAGGAAATACCGCTACAGAATTACTTTATCAACACCCTTTAATTAAATCGTGGAAAGATTATAAACAACGAGTAAATCAACGCTCATTAGGCCCATCTTATATTCCTAGTTCCACCTTTGCTTTAACCTTAATAAGTGTTATTTTAGAACAGTCTGGGGTACAACCAAAGCTCAATAGTTTTACAATTGAAGATTTTATTAAAGCCATTGATTCTGAAGGGATTCAACAGCTTTTTGATCCTGATCAAATTAAATTATTCAAAATCTTAGCGGTTAAAGCAAGTCATGAAGCCAGAGATCCCGCAGAAATTGAACCCTTAGAAAAAGCCATTAGTGATTGGTTTGAACAATCAATGGTTCGAGCATCAGGGGTTTATAAACGGAAAGTTAAATTGATAACTCTTTTCATTGGGTTAATTGCATCAGTTGGATTAAATGCAGATACCTTAAATATTGCTAATCGTTTATTTCAAGAACCTGTTTTACAAGAAAATCTCAGCCAAACGATTAATATTGTTTTAACTCAAGATGCTAATTTTCCCCTGAAAAATTGTTTAAAATCTCAACCCGATGCTCCAGAATCTTGTCAAGATTTAACCGAAAATTTTCTTTATTCCTATTTATTTGACTTTTCCTCTTTACCTTTAGGATGGGGTAACTCGAACGTAAATCAACAGTTTAATTCAGGAGAAAACTTATTTACTTTTAATGTCCTGAAAGCCATGACGGGATGGGGATTAACCGCGATCGCAATTTCAATGGGATCGTCCTTTTGGTTCGATCTTCTCAACAAATTAATTAATGTTCGTAATACCGGATCAAAACCCTCACGCGCAGAATGACTATTTTTGATTCTCGACTATAACCGATGTCGATATTGGAGTTCAGAAAAACTCACAGTAAATTGGGTTCCATTTTCCCGATCAAGGGTAATCGTTCCTTCCAGTTGGTCAGTGAGGGTACAAACCAATTCCATTCCCAAGGATTCGACATTTCTAAAGTCTACTCCTTCAGGAAAACCAATGCCATTATCTCGAACGGTGACACTAATTTTATCCTCTTCATTTTGATGGAGTCCCAGATAAACAATTCCTGCTCGACCATTGGGAAAAGCGTGTTTTAAGGTATTAGATACCAGTTCATTTACAATTAAACCACAGGGTTGTGCGGTTTCAATATTTAAACCAACAGGTTCAATATCCAGTTCAAACTGAACTCGACTATCTTGAATATTATAGGATTCAAATAAATTATCTATTAAATCTTCTAAATAATCTCCAAAACTAATTTTTTCTAAATTCGTTGAACGATAGAGTTTTTCATGAATTAAAGCCATTGAATAAATTCGATTTCGACTATCTTCTAAAACCTTAATCAATTCCGGCTGCTGAACATAATCTGATTGAAATTCTAAAAGATTAGAAACTACCAGCAAGTTATTTTTAACCCGGTGGTGAATTTCTTTAAGTAAAACTTCTTTTTCGCGTAACGATGTCACCAGAGTATCTTCAGCTTTTTTCCGTTCTGTAATATCTCGATACATCCATAAATGACCTTGAGACGCTCCTTGAATCATAATCGGAACATAATCTCGTTCAAGGGTGCGCCCATCAACTAAAGAAAGTTCTTCATTAACAACCACTCTTTTTCTTCGCATCACCTCTTGATTTCGGATAATAAATTGTGCTGGGTCGCTAAAAATATTTTGATATTCAAAGGCGAAGGTAGAGCCATCCATTCCGATGAGTTTTTCGGGGGATTCGTGAATCTTAAATAAATTACAAAAGGCTTGATTTGTTAAGACAATTTTGTAACATTCATCCTTAACTAAAACCCCTAACTGTAAATTTTCAATTAAGGTACTTAATCGGGAGGTTGTTGCCCATAATTGTTCTTCAATTCTTTTGCGTTCTGTAATATCAATTCCGATAAAAATTGCAGCTTGATCTTGATCATATTTTTGGGCTACTAATAAATAATAGCGAGTCGCATCTTGAATTCGAGTTTCTAAAGTAACCTCACTGGTTTTAAGATAAGGTTCACACATGAATTGTTCCATAAACTGGGCAAATTCATGACTTCCCTGAATAAATCCAATTTCTTGACCTACAAAGTCTTCCGGTTGTAACTGATAGGTATTGGCTAAATGTCGGTTAACGCCTAAATAATGTAAATCAGAACTAATCCAAGACACAAACCCTGGAACTGCATCTAATACCGCTTGTAATTGTTCATTGGTAGCTTTGAGGCGTTCTTCGGCTTGTTTGCGATCGCTAATATCTATCCAATAGCCAACAATTTCTAAAGCATTTCCTTCCCCATCTCGAATTAATTTAGCTTGATCATACATCCAATGGTAAGTGCCATCCTGATGTTTAAACCGATATTCATAACTTGCATATCCTTGCTCAAATAAGACTGATAAGTCTTGATTGATCAGTTTGTTAATATCTTCTGGATGAATATGGTTTAACCAAAAGCCAGGTTGAGTAAATTCCGAGACATTGTATCCTAAAAGGGTTTTAATATTATCACTAATAAAAGTAGCTTCATAGTCTCCCTTCGCTTTGGAACTATAAATAATTCCAGGGCTAGAAGATAATAAATATTGTAATCGTTCTTGACTGACCAATAAAGCTTGTTGCGCCAGAGAACGTTCTTTTAATTCTGTTTGTAATTGTTCATATAATTCCGATTGTTGAATGGCAATAGCAAGTTGACTGGTAATTTGTTGCAGAAGGGAAATTTCCCATTCTTCCCATTGTCGAGGTTGGCTGCATTGATGGGTAATTAATAAACCCCATAGAGTTTCATTTTCAATAATGGGAACGGCGAGTTTAGCTTGAACTTGAAATTGCTCTAAAAATTTAACTAAACACGGTAAAATCTTATTTTCTTTAATATTAGCAATGGAGGCAATTTTCCCGTTAATATAACTTGGATAACATTCTGAGGGAAAGATTTCTTCAGAAAAAGTTTGTTCTAAAATGGAACTCCACTCTGGATTAACATCTTCCGCAATCACAGTTCCTGTACTGTCGGGATAAATTCGATATACTAAAACTCGATCTGCTTTCAGAAACTGTTTAACTTCCGTCACCATCGTTGATAAAATAGATTTCAGATCTAAAGATTCTCGAATCCGTTGGGTAATGGTGGCAATTAATCGTTCTCGGATGACTTGTTGACCTAAACGTTCTTCAGCTAATTTACTTTCAGTAATATCATTCTGAATTTCTAAATAATGGGTAAGATTTCCCGCCTCATCATAAATGGGAGAAATATTCAATTCATTCCAAAATAACGAGCCATCTTTACGGTAATTTTTCAAGACAACATTACAATTTTTTTTCTGTTCTAACGCTTTTTTAATTTGCTTTAACTCCGATTGGCGACGATCCTTACCTTGGAGAAAACGGCTATTTTTACCAATCGCTTCTTGAGCCGAATATCCCGTCACTTTTTCAAAAGCTGGGTTAACAAAAACAATCGGATAATCCTGTTGTCGAGCATCCGCAATCACAATGCCATTACTACTATAGGCGATCGCTCGTTCACTGAGTCGTAATTTTTCTTCTACCCGTTTTCGTTCTGTAATATCCGTTGCGGCGCCTAGGATGTGTTTTGGTTTTCCATCGGATGTTCGAGCAAAAATGGTATCTCGGCTGACTAACCAATGCCAATTTCCCTGAATATCTTTCATCCGGTATTCAAACTCAAAAATCTCATCTTCAGTCGCCGTTGCCAATTTTTGATGATAAATTTCTAGTTGAGCATAATCCTCGGAATGAACCAGATCCGGGAGTACAGTTGAACCCATTTCTAAAATGGCTTCTCGCGTATATCCTAAGACTTTAGTAATTTCATGATTGACATAAATAGTGTGCTTTTCCATTAAATCATAAATATATAAAATATTAGGACTAGCATCCGTAATCCGTTGAATAAACCGTTGACTTTCTTGCAATTCTAATTCGGCTTTTTTGCGATCGGTAATATCTAAAGCTGCTCCGGTAATTCCAATAATATTTCCTTCTAAATCTAAGAGCGGATCAATGGTTAAATCATAGCATTGAATATCTTGATTATGAAGATTTGTAATCACCTCTTCTCTCAACCCCACTTTTGTATTTAAAACTTGTTGTTTAAGTTGGATCAGCTTAACGGCATTTTCTGGAGGGAAAATATCACTATCTAATCGACCAATCACGGCTTCGGGTGCATATCCACCCGCCGGATTATAAATCCAAGTGTAGCGTAATTCTAAATCTTGATTAAATACAACAATAGGGGAATTTTTGAGGGTAATTTTAAATCGTTCTTCACTAAACCGTAACGCTTCTTCCGTTTGTTTCCGATCCGTGATATCACGGGATATGGCAACAATTTCTTGAATGTTTCCTGTTTGATCTCGTACCTTTTTTTGGGTAGTTTCAAACCATACATAGTCTTGATCTTTCCGCAAAATTCGGTAAACGATAGTATTAATATCGGCTGTTTCAATAGAACTTTGATGAGGGCGATTGATTTTGGCTAAATCTTCAGGATGGAATAATTCATAAGCTGAACGTCCGACTAACTCTTCTGGTTCATAACCCAACAAAGAACGAGAGGCGGGGGACGCATAAAGATAAACACCTTGGGGGGTATGGCGGCTAATTAAATCCGTTGAATGATCAGCCATTAAACGATAAAGTTGTTCACTCTGGCGAATCACTTCTTCAGCTTGTTTTCGTTCAATTGCCGTTGCTAGAATATTGGCTACACTTTGCAAGAAATTAACATCATCTTCACTAAACAGTTGTAGTTTTTTCCCATAAATTTCTACCCGTCCTAAATCATGATAATTTTGCCCCATAATCGGAATACAGATTCCTTGATTTAAAAGCGTAAAGTTGTCATGATTTAGATCATTTTCCTCTAAATCAAGTTGCTGTTGGGAGACATTAAATTTTAGTTCATCCTGAAAATCAGGGAATTGATGAATTATCGGGGGGTTGAAAATCAGGGGTTCATGACTGAGAAGGGTATAATGTTGAGTCGGTTCGTCCCAAACGGCTAAGGTCAGAAATCCTCCTTCTAAATTATATTCTAAAACTTTGCAATATTCAACGTTTAAATCTTTAGCAATTTGAACCACAATTTCATTAATTAGGGACACCAAATTCATTTCTGAAAGAGCTTTTTGACCTAATTCAGCAATGATCGCTTGTTGATAAGCTTTATCTTCTAATTGTGATTCTATTTCCTGTAATTCTACAACTTGGCGATGTAATTTTTCATTCATGAAACTGAGTTCTGTGGTGCGGTCAGCGACTCGAACTTCTAACTCTTCATTGAGGGTTTTTAACTCAGCTTCGGCTTGTTTTCGACCACTAATATCTGTAATCGTTCCTACATAACCAATGATTTCACCTTGATCATTTAATTCTTCCACGGCTTGACCATAAACCCAAGTCATTTGACCATCTTGACGCTGAAGCCGATATTCACAACAAAACTGAATTTTTTGTAAAGATGTCTCTCGGATTTGACCCGAATCTGTCCTTAGTCGCTGCCATTCTTCCTTCACATGGGCTTGATCTTCTGGGTGAATGGCCTGAGTCCAACCCTGTCCTAATGCTTCTTCCGGGGTCAGTCCCGCAATTTCACACCAACGTTGATTAACATACAAACAATTCCCCTCAATATCGCAGTGAAAAATTCCCACCGGAGATACTTCTGCTAACGTGGCATAGCGTTTTTCACTCTTGCGTAACGCGGCTTCAGTGCGTTTGTTTTCGCTAACATCTCGTGCAACAGCATAATATTGGGTTTCATCAAAGGGCATCGCTGTCCAAGATAACCATCGATAAGAACCATTTTTACATTGATATCGATTCTCAAAATTATGGCTAGGAATTCCTAATGATAAATTTTCCAATTCTAATAGAGTATTGGCCCAATCATCAGGATGAATTAAACCTAAAAACGATTGTCCTAAAAGTTCAGTTTCTGTATATCCTAATAAACTCAACATTCGAGGATTAACTCGTTTAAAAAATCCTTGGGTTGTGGCAATACAAAAAATGTCTAAGGAAAGATTAAAAAAGCGATTTAATTCTTCTTCAGCTTGTTGTCGCTCGACGCAAGACGCAATAATATTAGCAATCGCTTGTAAAAAATTAATTTCATCTGAAGTAAACCGACGTTCTTCCTCAGTATGAATTCCTAATACTCCAAAGGGCTTTTCTTTCCCCGAAATCAGAACGGTAACGCCACTGACAATATTATGATTATAAAAAAAGGCACAACCACTAAAGCGACTTTCGACTCGTAAATCCTCAACAATAATCGGTTCTTTTAATAATAAGGTATAACCGGGTTGGGACTTGCGACCCTGACCAACGGTGATTCGCCCCACCGAACCTGAACGCCACCCTAATCCTGCGGTTAACAAAAAGGTACTCTCGTTAGCGAGTAATTCCCAAATTTGAACATATTTAATCCCTAAAGTCTGTCCAACGAGGATCACAACCTTTTGTAATAAAGTATCTAAGTTGGTTTGACAAAGAGCATATTGACCTAATTCTGCAATTACCTGTTGTTGTCGGGCACGACGTTTAAGTTCTCCTTGGGCCGTTTGCCGGACAGAGACATCCTGTACCAGTGATAAAAGAGAAATAACTTGTCCAGATTCGTTTTTTAAAACGGAGTTATACCATTCACAGTACACCAAAGTACCGTCTTTGGTATAGTTCCGATTACAACAGATATTCCGACTTTCCTCACCGTTGAGTAACTGCGACGCAAGCGCATTCACCTGTTCTAAATCTTCTGGATATACAAATTCCCACTGATTCCAATGGCGATGTAGGATTTCTTCAGCCTTCCAACCAAAGATTTTTTCAGCTTGGGGCGACCAGCGTTTGAGGCGAAATTGTTCATCCCATTCAATCACGGCTAAAGGAGAATTTTCAACATGAAAGGTTAACTGTTGGTGGGCTTTTTGTAATTCGACTTCTGTTTGTTTTTCAGTTTCTGGGGGGTGTTGAAGTTCTCGCAGCCGTTGTTGTACCCGTTGTTCAATGATCTGCTCTTGTTCATCGAGGAGTTGTTGTTTTTGGACTTCTAAACCCTGAACTTTTTGTTGTAAAAATGTAACAATTTCATTCAATTCTGCCGGGTCAAATAAACGCAATAAATTGCTCTGGGTAATAATTCCTAATAATTCTCCTTGATTTCCGGTCACCACTAAGCGGCGCACCCGATGTTTCTGCATTTGCTGATTGGCCCGCCATAAATTATCATGTTGATGAATCGTCAACAAAGGTTGATTCATCATTTCAAGGGCGGTTAAACCGGAAATATCTTGGTTTTGGCTTTGAAACCGCAGCAAATCCCGTTCTGTAATTAAACCGACCGGAATTGTGATCGGACTGCTGTTGATGGGAAACTGAGGAGGACGCTCTTCAACAACAACTAGACAACTAATTTGATGCTGGGCTAAAAGTTTGGCTACGTCTAACACCGGGGTGGAGGGAAAAGCCTGAATTACGGGAGTTGTCATCACTTCAGCAACGGAACGCAACCGCAACAAATTAATCGGTTGCAACATTTGGCGCAGGGTTTCTCCCGTAATCACCCCTTGCAATTGTCCTTGGTCATCAACAACCGGTAGATGGCGAATCTGATGTTCCCGCAATAGGGAAATAGTATGATAAATATCTCGATATTCTGCTTGTTTTAAAATTACGACTTCCGTTGTCATCACCTGTTGCATCTTGATCTCAGCCAAGGGTTGGCTAGAACTGATCAAGTGGATGACATCTCGTTCAGTAAATATCCCGACTAACTGATTCTGTTGTTGCACCACAACATAACTGGCTGGATAGTAGGGGTTATCATTCATCTGTCTGAGTACCTCTAACACAGGCATCTCAGGACTGACACTCAGAGGCGCTTTATCCAAAAGTTGATTCAGCGTTGGGATGTAAGACGGTAAACCATTAAGTTCCATTTCAGGGCCATGAGGAGGAGAGGGACGGGGGGAAGGGGGATAAGGGGACGGGGGGACGGGGGGACGGGGGGAAGTTAGGGGTCAGGGGTCAGGGGTCAGGGGTCAGTAATTAGGGGTAAATAAAGAGTCACGAGGGTTTGGTTGGGGGTAGGAGTTTCTATGAGCAGTTGACCTTGGTGGAGTTCGATGAGTTTTTGGACGATGGCTAATCCTAAGCCGGAGCCTTGTTGTTCATAGAGTTTGCGTTCAAACTGCATATGGGCACCAATTTGAGCAATTTGTTGAGGATTCATTTCTCGTCCGGTGTTTTTAACCGATAAAACAAATTGACGGTCTTTAACACATCCATTAATTTCAATCGGTTCTCCTGGATTGGAAAACTTTAAGGCATTATCAACTAATTCTTCTACCAGTTTTTTCAACCTCATTTCTGCCATAGCGATGGGAACATCTTGCAAATTCAGAGATAAATCTGCCTCCCGTTTTGCTTCTTGAACCTGACTCATGACTTGTTCAGTAATGGTGTCTTTGGAAGATGCCGTTTTATACTGACGTAAGGCAGCAATTCGTTTGGGTTCGGTGGCAATCAGTTCTAATTCAGCATAGAGGAGAAAATTCATGATCAACCGATATAAGCGTTGACCGGATAAAGAAATCTGCTCGACCATTTCCCGAATTTCCTGGGTATCCATAAAGTCTAATTCATGGAGTAGAAATTCCGTTGAAGCGAGAATTCCATTCAGAGGGGTTCTTAATTCATGGGGAAGAGAATGGGTAATATTGCTGCGAAGTTCCTGTAATTGTTGTTGAGATGCTTTTTGAACAACCGCTTGTTTTTCCAGTCGAGTCGAAATTGCTTTTAACAATTCCGAGGGGGTAAAAGGTTTAGTTAAATAATCATCAGCCCCTAATTCCATTCCTTTCCTTAAATCCAATTTATCAGCTTTTGCGGTTAGGAAAATAAACGGAATCATCATGGTTTCTGGTTCTTTCCGCAATGCTTCTATTACCCCATAGCCATCGAGTTCTGGCATCATCACATCACATAAGATTAAATCGGGATGAGTGCTTTGGGCAATTGCTAAACCGATTTTTCCATTCTCGGCGGATAAGGTTTCAAACTCTTCTATTTCTAAAAGTTCTACGATATTTTCTCGGATGGATTCTTCATTCTCAATCACTAATATCTTGGTCATTTTAATGTCCTCAATGATTCTAATTAATGTTAGGAATTCGGTTGAGAAAGTTTTAATTTTCGTCCGCTTTTAACTAAGGCTTGAAACTCTTCTAAATTGAGAGGACGACTGAATAAATATCCCTGAATTTCATTACAATTAAACTCATTCAAGAGATCTAACTCTTCTTGGGTT
Organism: Planktothrix sp. FACHB-1365; assembly: GCF_014697575.1. Taxonomy (GTDB): domain Bacteria; phylum Cyanobacteriota; class Cyanobacteriia; order Cyanobacteriales; family Microcoleaceae; genus Planktothrix. Next base: position 58,127 of record NZ_JACJSC010000024.1, read on the forward strand.
TCAACTCCTTCAGCAATCACTTTTAAATTTAAAAGATGCGCCATTGAAATTAAAGATTGGGTAATAGCTGCATTGATTTTATTATTATGGAGATTCCGAACGAAGCATTGATCGATTTTCAGTACATCAAACGGAAACTTTTGCAGATAGTTGAGAGAAGAATATCCTGTCCCAAAATCATCAATGGCTATTTTTAAACCCAGGGCTTTTAAAGCTTGCAATTGTTGGATGGATAATTCCGCATCTCGAATTAACAAACTTTCGGTTAATTCTAATTCTAAATAATCCGGTTCACAGCCGGTGTTGAGTAAAACTTGCACTAATTTTTGGCGCAAGTTAGCCGTTCGGAATTGACGACCCGATAAGTTAACGGCTACCCGTAAACAGCCTAACCCTTGAGAGCGCCATGCTTTACTATCTTTACAAGCTTGATATAAAACCCATTCTCCAATCGGTTCAATTAAACCCGTTTCTTCCGCAATCGGAATAAATTTCATCGGGGAAATCATTCCTTGTTGGGGATGTTTCCAGCGCAGTAATGCTTCTGCCCCGACAATGTTTCCTGTTTTTAAACTGACTTGCGGTTGATAGTAAAGTTGAAATTCTTCCCTTTCTAAAGCATACCGCAGGGCGACTTCTAAATCAATCCGTTCTGAGAGTTCATGATCACAGGTAGGGGTATAAAAGGTATAGTGATTTCCTCCTTGTTGCTTGACGTCATTCATGGCTTGTTTGGCCGCCCGCAGCAGTTGTTGAATCTCCCGACCGTCTTGGGGATAGAGTGCAATTCCAGTGCTAATGGTGATGAAGACTTCCCGGTTCATTAAAACAAAGGGTTTAGAAATGATTTTTTGTAATCCTTCTAGGGTGGTTTTAAGCAGTTTTTTATCTAAAATTGGGGCTAGTAAAATTGCAAATTGATCGGCATTGAGATGGGTAATAATATTTTCAGCAGATAAACTCTTTCTGAGCCGTTCTCCTACCTCTTTTAAGAGTAAATCTCCGCTTTCATAGTCAAAAAGATCATTAATTCGGCTAAATCGATCTACCCCTAAACAGAGAACGGGAATCATGCCTTGGTACTTCCAATTTTCATCTGTCCCCGATAAGGATGCTAATTGATGCAGCATTTGTTGGAAATATTCCAACAAAGATAAACGGTTGGGTAAACTTGTGGTACTATCTTGATAAATGAATTGATTGAGTTTAGCTTCAGCTACTTTTAATTCGCTAGTATAACGATCTTTTAATATCGTGTGTTTTTCTAAACGAATCACAATCGCTTTGAGTAATTCTGTGGCGGTACAGGGTTTAGTCAAATAATCATCAGCCCCAAGCTGCATTCCTTTCCGCAGGTCTCCTAAATCAGCTTTTGCTGTTAAGAAAATGAAGGGAATGGTCGCTGTCAGGGGGTTTTCTTGTAACTTGAGGAGAACCCCATAACCGTCGAGTTCTGGCATCATCACATCACACAAAATTAAATCTGGTTGATGTTGACTCGCCAGTTGCACCCCGATTTTACCGTCTTCGGCATTGAAAACTTCAAAGTCTTCAGATTCGAGAAGTTCTACAATATTATCTCGAATTAAATCTTCATCTTCAATCACAAGAATTTTAGTCATAGTTGTTTCTCTGTAATACATTGAGTTTGCGAATGAATTTAATATTTTCTGGGGTTAATATCGTTTTTAAGTCTGAAATCTGATTGAGGATACTCACTTCCCGCGCACATTCTTCTTGGAGAATTTTTAAGTAACGTTGTTGTTTTAACGCTAAATCAGGTACTTGATTGGCTTGGGTTGATAATAAGTTTAACATTTGAACTGCTAAACTAATATTAGACATCGGGTTACTTAGTTCTTCTGATAGCCGCGTTAACAGTTCTTCCTGGGTTTTGCTGAGTTGCTCAAGTTCAGAAACTTTCTGTTTAAGTTGATTGGCACGTTCTCGTTCCTCCGCATATTGGAATAAATACTGTTGTTGTTTTTTTAATCGGGCGCGAATGGTACTCAAAAGTTCTATCGGTGTAAAGGGTTTTGTGATGTAGTCATCCGCCCCTAATTCCATTCCTAACCGCAAATCCCTGCGTTCAGCTTTAGCGGTCATAAAAATAAATGGAATATTGGCGAGAAGGGGTTGTTTTTGCATCTCGGTGAGAACAGTATACCCATCAATATCCGGCATGATAATATCACAGAGAATTAAGTTGGGTTGATACTCGGAAGCTAACTTAATCCCTAATTGACCTTGAGCCGCATCTAAAACTTGGAATTCTTCAGATAAAAGTAACTCCATTATATTTTCTCGAATGGTATCTTCATCTTCAATAATCAAAACTTTATTCATAAAATTTATTGATTTCCCTCCAGGGATAATTTGATGGTAAATTGTGTTTCTGCTCCGAGGATGGTTTCGATCAAAATACTGCCCCGATGAGCTTTTAAAAAGGCACGATCAACTTTTAAAAAGGGTTTAATCCTTAATCAACCGAGTCCAGCGCCGGAAATATTTCCTGCATTTGAACTGCAATAAAATTTGTTAAATATTTTTTGGGGGTTTCAGGAATTCCAATTTCTTAAGCTTGGGCTTTAAAATGAATTGTTGGGCATCCTGAAAAATCTCCAGTCCGATTATAGCACGTTTCGCTGCATCGCTAACCCCTTGATCAACCCTTGATTGAAAATCAGATTTAACATATCTTAATCAGTACCGACATCTAAAATAGATCTTTAACGAAGAGTTCGGTTTTAATCAACTGTATAATTACTGATAATACTACAACTTGAGGAGGCCTATTCCTTGAATTCCCATAACTTTAACTTACCATCGATGACACAATTTGACCTTTTTCCTGAACCTTTAAGTTTAAACAACTGTGATCGAGAGCTTATTCATCTTCCGGGCACAATTCAATCTCATGGAATTTTGTTTGTGTTATCCAATCCCGACCTCAATATTCTTCAAGTTAGTAATAATACAGAGGTTTATTTAGGGATTCCACCCGAACAATGTTTAGGACAACCCCTATCTTTTCTATTTGCCTCAGAGCAACTTTTTGCCCTGCAAGAGTGTTTAGAAGAAACCTTTGATCAGGTTAATCCGGTACAACTTCAGGTGCACATTAATCAAGATATTAAAAGATTCCAAGGGATTATTCACCGTTCTCCTCAAAATTATTTAATTTTAGAATTAGAACCAACAAGTGAAAAAGAACCGCCCAATTTCTTTAATTTTTATGAATTGACTAAAAAGGTATTTTTGAAACTGCAAAAAACAACAACTCTTGCTGAAATTTGTGAAGTTTTAATCCAACACATCCGAAAAATTACGGGGTTTGATCGAGTCATGATTTATCGGTTTTCTCCCGATGGTTCAGGAACGGTCATTGCCGAAGAAAAGCGAGAGGATTTAGAACCTTATCTGGGATTACATTATCCTGATTCTGATATTCCTAAACAAGCAAAACAACTCTATATTGTCAATGGATTGCGATTAATTCCTGATATTAATTATCAACCTGTTCCTATTATTTCTATGCCATCGGATACAGCAACAGAACCCCTCGATTTAAGCTTTAGTGTGTTGAGGAGTGTCTCTCCCATTCATCGAGAATATTTAAAGAATATGGGAGTCGCAGCATCTCTGTCAATTTCAATTGTTAACAATAATCAACTTTGGGGATTAATTGCCTGTCATCATTACAGCCCTAAATTTCTTTCCTATAGCCTGAGAACGGTGTGTGAATTTCTGGGACAAGCGATGTCTTTAGAGTTACCGACTAAGGTAGAAAATGAAAATTTAGATTACAAACTATCCCTAAAATCTCTGCAAACGAAATTTACAGATATTATGGTTCAGGCAGAAACGGTCATGGATGCTTTACTGCAAAATCAAGAAGATCTCCTGAAATTAATGGCGGCAGAAGGGGCGGTTTTTGTTCAAGATGAGCATTTAATTTCCCTAGGACAAACCCCTGCAATTTCAGAGTTAGAACCCTTGATTCTGTGGTTATCTGATCAATTTAAAAATCATACGTTTGTTACCGATTCCCTCTCAAGGGTGTACCCTCCAGCGGCAAATTTTCAGGCGGTTGCTAGTGGTTTACTGGCAATTTCCATTACCAAAATTAAACGAAATTTTATTTTATGGTTTCGTCCTGAACAATTACAATATGTGAACTGGGCGGGAAATCCTGATAAACCAAAACGAATTGAAGAAGATGGCAGTTTAACAATTTTTCCACGTAAATCCTTTGCTTTGTGGCAAGAAACGGTTCAAGGAAAGTCCTTACCTTGGCAACCTTTTGAAATCGAAGCCGCCTTAGAAGTCAGAAGTGCCTTAGTTAGTATTATTTTACAGAAAGCTGACGAACTGGCTGCGATAAATTTAGATTTACAACGCACCAATAGTGAGTTAGATGCCTTTGTTTATATTGCTTCCCATGATTTAAAAGAACCCTTGCGGGGAATTCATAATTATTCTACCTTTTTATTAGAAGATTATGGTCAAATTCTCGATGAGGATGGAGTTTATAAACTGCAAACCTTAGTCGATTTGACGAAACGGATGGAGGATTTAATCAATTCTCTATTACATTTTTCTCGCCTGGGGCGACAGGAATTGAAGCTGAATCCGTTAGATTTGAATAAGTTAATCCCTCAGATTGTAGAATTGTTTCAAATGAGTTATGTAGCCGATACAATCAATATTGTGATTCCTCGACCTTTACCCTTGATTCGAGGGGATAAAATTTTAATTCAAGAAGTCTTGACAAATTTAATCAGTAATGGATTAAAATATAATGAGCAGTTCATCAAATCTGTCGAAATTGGCTATTTAGATCCAGAACTCGTGATCACTGAAGAAACTCAACCGATTTTAACGTTGTATATTCGGGATAATGGGATTGGAATTCCTCCCAAGCATCATGACACTATTTTCAGAATTTTTAAACGGCTTCATGCACGGACTCAATATGGAGGCGGAACAGGAGCGGGATTAACAATTGTTAAAAAAATTATTGAACGACATGGGGGAACAATTTGGCTTAATTCTATTCCCCATGAAGGGACAACCTTTTACTTTACACTTCCTTATTTTTTAGGATAAATTATTAGAAAGAGGCTGAGGAAAGTGAATGCAATATCAAAGAACGATATTAGTGGTTGAGGATAGTGATGAAGACTTCACCGCATTCAAACGGGTGATGCGACAGTTATCCTATTCTAATCGGATTTATAGGGTTATGGATGGAGACGATGCGTTAGCTTATTTGTATCATCAAGATTATTATTCTAATCCCGATATCGCACCTGTTCCAGATTTAATTCTTCTGGATCTGAACTTACCGGGAACGGATGGTCGGGAGGTTATTTACCAGGTAAAACAAGATATAATCCTAAAAAGTATCCCGATTATTGTCTTAACCTCATCTTCCAACCCTAAAGATATAGAAACCTGCTATCTCTACGGAGCTAATAGTTATCTGTTAAAACCTTTAGGTATAGATGAATTCAAACAGACCATCAAGCATTTTCTTCATTATTGGCTAGAAGTTTCTCTACTGCGGTAAAACTTTTTAACGAAACCCATTCGTCTTGTACAATTATTAGAAACGATACAAACTTTCTTCTCAAAATCTTGTTAAAGGAGTTAAGAATGGCTTTACCTCCTTCCCTGCTGATCGTGGATGATGAGCCAGACAATTTTCATGTCATCGAATTTCTCTTATATCAAGAAGGGTATGATCTGAGTTTTGCCAGGAACAGCACTGAAGCCTTGGACTATTTATCGGTCAAATTACCCGATGTGATTTTATTAGATGTGATGATGCCACAGTTCGATGGAATTGCACTTTGTCATCAGATCAAAAAAAATCCCCTTTGGTGTCATCTTCCGATTATTATGGTCACCGTTTTAACGGCTAAAGAAGATTTAGCACTTTGTTTAGATGCAGGTGCGGATGATTTTATTAGTAAGCCGGTGAATGGGATTGAATTGCGTGCCCGAATTCGCTCTATACTAAGAATGAAGCAGCAATATGATGAATTACAATCGTTACTTCAAGCGAGAGAGGATTTATCCAATATGATTATTCATGATTTGAATAATCCTTTGGCTGGGGTTTTATTTAGTTGTGAACTTCTCAAACTTTCCCCGTTACAACCTAAACAACTTCAAAAGGTTGAGGATATTTTACGACTAAGCAAACGCATGGTTTCCTTAGTCAATAGTTTATTAATTATAGCTAAAGTTCAAACGGATGAATTCGTTTTGGAGTATGATCAGGTTGATCTATCTGAAATCGGTCATGCAGTGGTGACGGATTTTGAAGCAATTGTGGCTTATCGTCAGATCAAGTTATTGTATGAGTTTCCCGAAGCCGGGAGACAAATATCTGTTGATCCGGTGATTTTACAACGAGTGATTGATAATTTATTATCGAATGCTATTAAATTTTCTCCCGTAGGAAGTCAAGTTACTTTACGAATCAGTTATCCCCCGGACGCAATGCTGAAAATTCAGGTCATTGATTGCGGTTCTGGGATTAGCGAGGAAAGCCGACAACGGATTTTTGAGAAATACGATATCGGAACTTTTCGCAAAGGAATTCCTCAAATTGGATTAGGTTTAGCGTTTTGTAAATTAGCCGTTGAAGCTCACGGAGGGACAATTTCTATTGAAAATAACAATCCTCAAGGGTCTATTTTTACTGTCGTAATCTAAAATAGGGAACAGGGAATAGGGACATTAATGCACAAAACAGGAATTTTGTCAAGATACCTAGCCTCGACTTAATATTCTCTTGCCAAAATCCGTGCATCGCTAAACGAAATCTGGGTGATTTTTAATACAGTATTGACGACAACAAGGGGGTTGTAGACTGCATTTTTGCCAATAGACACAATGACCCCTTGAAGACCCTTTTTTCTAGTATACCAGAACCCCTATAAATCCGTCAACTTTTTGCAAATCATTTTCAATAAAAAATCGACTTTTCAGAGAATTGTTTTAAATATTAAAATAAAATCTAAATATCTATTAATAATCTTTATATTTTTTCCGAGTCTGCGGTTTTCCCCGTTGATATAGCGCTACGCATTACAGTTAGGACATTTCCAAATCCTGAAACCCTTTCACTTCTTACTGTTCCCTGTTCCCTGTTCCCAGTTAAGCTGTTCCCTCTTCAAGTAGCGCTATAGTTTACGGTAGAGGCGGGTAAAAATTCAAAACCCGCCTTATTTTAATCTTTGTTAACGTAAAATCAGAGCCACTTCCTTAGCAAAATAGGTGAGAATTAAATCAGCCCCGGCCCGTTTAATACTGGTTAAGGTTTCTAACATGACTTTTTTCTCATCAATCCAACCCATTTGTCCAGCGGCTTTAATCATGGCATATTCCCCACTGACGTTATAGGCGGCTACGGGAAGATCTGTTGCTGACCGCAACAGATGAATAATATCCAAATACGCTAAAGCGGGTTTGACCATGACAATATCAGCGCCTTCGCATTCATCCAAAGCCAATTCCGTTAACGCTTCTCTGGAGTTGGCGGGGTTCATTTGATAGGTTTTCTTATCGCCAAATTTAGGAGCCGAATCCAAGGCATCCCGGAAAGGGCCATAATAGGCGGAGGCATATTTAGCCGTATAAGCTAAAATCCCAACTTCAATATATCCCGCTTCATCTAACCCTTGACGAATCGCCCCAATCCGACCATCCATCATATCCGACGGCGCGACAATATCAGCCCCCGCTTCCGCATGGGACAAAGCTTGTTTGACTAAGACTTCAACGGTTTCATCATTGAGAATTTCCCCCTGATCACTGACGATGCCATCATGACCCTTACTCGAAAACGGATCAAGCGCAATATCGGTAATGATCATAATTTCAGGAATAGCCTGTTTAATCGCCCGCACCGTGCGTTGAATTAAGCCATCCGGGTTATAACTTTCTGTTCCAGCGTTATCTTTTTTTTCTTCAGCGACCAAGGGAAATAAGGCAATGGCGGGAATACCTAATTCCCAAGCTTCATTGACTTCTTTTAAAAGTAAATCTAAGGTATAGCGGTAACTTCCAGGCATGGAAGAAACCTCAACTTTTTGGTTTTCCCCCTCCATCACAAACAGAGGATAAATTAAGTCATTAACCGTAAGATGGGTTTCCTGAACCATGCGGCGCAGAGCATCGGTGCGGCGGAGACGGCGAGGACGTTGAACCAGATTTAAGGAATTTCTATGAGATTGGGATGGCATGAGAAGCAATCAATAAAAAATTTTACTAAAGATCAATCATTTATTATCCCATTGCGGTGAGTTGTGAATCTTTCCCAAGTGTTAATAAATGTAACGATTTTAAAAAAAAGCCCAACTTTGCCAAGAGTCACAACCGATCTGAAAAATCAGCCTAGAATTAAATAGAGGGAGAAAAAATCTGACGTTAACCGATTTTTAACTTATGATTAACAATTTATATATTAGTGCCATTGAACCCAATAGTGGTAAATCCTTGATTCTGTTAGGTATCATGGAATTACTCTCCAAACGCATTCGACGGTTAGGATTTTTCCGTCCTATGATTCATGCGGGAACCCAACCAGATAATGATATTGAACTGATTTCCAGTCGCTATCACTTAGAGTTTCCCTATGAAGCTTATTATGGAGTCACCCATGAAGAAACCCGGACGTTAGTTGCGGAAGGACAACTTGAAGAAATTCTCAAACGCATTATTGAAAAATATAAAATCTTAGAATCTAAATGTGATTTTATTATCTGTGAAGGGACGGATTTTACTGATATTATTTCCGCCTTTGAGTTTAACCTTAATGCTGAAATTGCTAATCAATTATCTGCCCCTATTTTATTAGTTGCTAATGGTCAAGGGAAAACCATAAAAGAACTGATTAGCAGTGTTAAAAGTGAACGAGAAGCCTTTATAGAACAAGGGTGTAGCTTAGTTGCAACGATGGTTAATCGCATTCCCTTAGAACAATTTCAATCCGTTGCTGATCAACTTGAACATATTTGGTCTTATGATGATCCGGTGTTTTTCTTACCCGAAATCGAAGACTTAGGGAAACCAACCGTTGGAGAAATTGCCACCGCCGTTCAAGCTCGATTGGTTCATGGTGATCCCGAACAATTAAAACAAGAAGTGATATCGTTTAAAGTGGCAGCCATGCACGTTCCAAATTTCTTATATCATATTCGAGAAGGCAGTTTAATCATTACCCCAGGCGATCGCGCTGATATTATTTTAGCGTGTTTAGCTTCCACTTTTTCAGAAAATTATCCCAATATTGCCGGAATTATTTTAACCGGAGGCTTAGAACTTGCGCCCTCCCTCCATAAACTGATTAAAGGCTTTAAAAAATGGACAATTCCCATTTTAGCAGTTGAAAACGATACCTACAATACCGCCACAAAAATTAATCAGGTTCACTCAAAAATTACGCCCGATAACGAGCGAAAAATCGCATCTGCGTTAGGAGGGTTTGAAAATTATATTGATACGTCTAAAATCGAAAAACAGATTTCATTGTCTCGGTCTTCGCGCATTACTCCCATTATGTTCGAGTATGAATTAATTGCACGAGCTAAAAAACAACGTCAACATATTGTATTACCCGAAGGCACAGAAGAACGGATTTTAAAAGCCAGTGAAATTTTATTAAGGCGGGGTGTCGCCGAAATTACTTTATTAGGAAATCCCGATGAAATTCGAGAAAAAGCAACGTCCTTTGGCTTAAAACTCGAGGGCGTTAATCTTGTTAATCCCATGACTTGCGAATGGTATCAAGACTATGCTCAAACCTATTATCAACTCCGAAAACATAAAGGCATTACCGAAGATTATGCGCGAGATGTGATGCACGATGTTAGCTATTTTGGTACAATGATGGTTTATAAAGGCATGGCAGATGGCATGGTATCCGGGGCGGTTCATACCACTGGACATACCATCCGTCCCGCCTTAGAATTTATTAAAACTCAACCGGGATGTTCCATTGTTTCCAGTGTGTTTTTAATGTGTTTAGAAGACCGGGTTTTAGTCTATGGAGATTGTGCGGTTAATCCTAATCCTAATCCTCAACAATTAGCAGATATTGCTATTAGTTCTGCCTTAACCGCTCAACAATTTGGGGTGGAACCCTTAGTGGCTATGTTATCCTATTCTACGGGAGAATCTGGTCAAGGAGAAGATGTGGATAAAGTTCGAGAAGCTACGATTCTAGCTCGTCAATTACGTCCCGATTTAAAAATAGAAGGCCCAATTCAATATGATGCGGCGGTTGATGAAGATGTGGCTAAAACAAAACTTCCAGGAAGTGAAGTCGCCGGACACGCAACGGTGTTTATTTTCCCCGATTTAAACACCGGAAATAATACTTACAAAGCTGTACAACGGTCGGCGGATGCGATTGCCATTGGCCCGGTTTTACAAGGGTTAAATAAACCCGTGAATGATTTAAGTCGAGGCTGTACGATTCCTGATATTGTGAATACCGTTGCGATTACGGCGATTCAAGCTCAGGGAATCAATTAAAACGGATTGATTTCCCTAAACCAACATTTAGTGATTAATCAATCAACTCTGGATTCGGAATTTGGGTATCAATATCCCCTTGAGATAATGTGGGGATTAACCCGTTACTTTCACCTGCTTTTAAAACATGGGCTGGTTCAACATTCAATTCAATCACGCCCGTTGTCGGGTTAGTTTTTGCAATTGATTGTGTACCATCAACAAACTTAACCGCAATCGGTTCAGTTAACTCTTGTACTGGAGTATTGGAACTGAAAACTACTTGAGTTTCTGCGGGAAAATAGAAGCCATCACAATCCCAATCATCATCCGTAATTTGACCCGTTGCTAGAAAATAAAGTTCGCTAGGAGTTTTTCCACCATCACTGGCATAAACCCCGATGGTTTTTCCGGTTTCATTGCGACACTGCGCCCGTTTTTTGGCAGTTTCCAGAATCGTTTTCTGAGACTGCAATTGGGCGAGTCGATGCTGAAATTGTTCAGGGGTATAGCCCGCTTCCTCCGGGGTATTCTTGACTTGTAGAAGTTGATTCAAAGCTTGAGTGACTTCAGCATAATCAGCACCTTTCGTAAAATCTTTGTTCGCCCAAGAGGGTTGAGCAATAATGAGGTTCACGCATAATAAAAGACCGACAAAGACAATTTTGAGAAACCGCATAGTGTTTTCCGACTTTGAAATTTGTTAGCTGTGACTTTACTTTAAACAAACTGCTTCAATAAAAGCAAATAGTCTTGTTTGTCGTTTTAATAAATTTAATTGATGAAAAGGGAGGATTTTTCCTAATCAGTCTTTTTGTCACTGTCTGTATTTTGAACTGAAGGGAAACTTTCAATCCGATTTCGATTCACCCAGCGATTGATAAGTTCGTTGTTAGTTTTACGAAACTTAATTTTGACTTGCTTGGAACCTAACTTGACAACTTCAGCCGGAATTTTGTGAACATCACTAGAATCTGCACGAACTTTGTAAAGCCAAATTACCTTTTGACCGACTTCCAAAGCTTCAGAACTATCGATAACAGAGGGAGAGTTTTCTGCTAAAGTAGGGAAAGCAATAATCAAGTTTATTCCAAGTAATAAGACCAAGAGAGACATCGGGAAAACTTTCATCTTTTTTACGCTTATAAACTTTGAGTTTTTAATTGTGAGGCTTGAATCATTTTGATTAATCCTATTAAGCACAAACAGCTAACCATTAAAGCCAATGGGGTCAGCGAGGCACTATCGAGGATAATAAATACTCCTAAACCGATTAAAACAAAAGGAACCAAATGATTTCCATAGCGGGTGAGTAAATTGGAAATATCACGTTGACAAGTCAGTTTATAGGTCGTGTAACACCAAACTCCGACAAGGAATAAAAAGACAGCAATGATTACCAATAAATTAGAAGCACTCGTCGTAATTGGTAGCGGTAAATGCTGTAATCTCGGTAAAAATAGCAGTCATAATTTCATTCATTTCTGTTTTCCTCAATCTTAGAACTGATAGTAATTTAGAACCCTATCAAATTAATTAACCTTCTAATATTCAGTTTCGGGAGAGTTCTGCTGAGAATGAATTGGATTTTCAAGCTTTTTATGATTGACGACAACAGTAAAACATTGATTCCGGTTTTTTTCGGGAAAATATTGACTATTTGCTTGTAATTGTAAGCCCGGTAAAACGCTGACTTGAAAATCTTTTTTGTCTTGAGGCTGAGGAACTAAGGCAAGTTTCAGTTCATTAATAACTTGTTGTTGTTCTTTAACAATTTGCGTCAGTTCATTCAGGCGTTGAAAATGCAATTCATCTAATTTTTGATGAAGAAGTTCAATATTTTGACTCGCTTTTAAATTTACTTGATGATCAATATCAGCATTTCTCCGATCTGTATCAGATTGACGATTTTGGCTCATTAAAACGATAGGGGCTGTATAAGCGGAAGCAAAGGAAAAGACTAAATTAAGCATGATGAAAGGTGATTCATCCCAATGGGGAACTCCAGGCATTAAATTCATTCCCACCCACCCCGCTAAAACGGTGCTTTGACAAATTAGAAACTTCCAAGAACCGACTTGATTAGCTAATTTATCTGCAAGGCGTTGTCCGCGATTCAAGGGTTCTGGGTTGCTAGAACTATTTTGAATAGTTGTTGAATTTTTCTCTATAATTGAGGAATTTTTCACGAGTTTGACATTAATAGTATTGGAATAAAGTGGGGGTGTAGAATTCATGTTGTACCTCGCAAGAGTTCTTTGTAAGTTGGGTTTAAACTGATGACTTTTAATGTACGTCGATGGAATAATAAAAGCAAATATTCTTAATTGTTAAAACGATAAATAAAAGTAATCATAACCTGAATCACTTCTACAAACTCCGCCCTGTATTTCGTTAATCCTTAACTTATCTTTGAGGTTGTAGCATCAAGATGTCTAAGGAAGAAAGTGCTGTAGAGCCAGTATTCTCCTCACTTGCTTGAATCTGAGTGCAGAGGCAGAGTTAATATTTTTTTAATGCTAAGATCACAAAAAATTGACTATTATTAATTATAAAAACGGAGGAAAAGATCCCATGGATATGACTCATTATATGGAGCTTCTCGCCACTAACCAGCCTTGGCATTTGTTGATTTTTATGGCTGTTCCTGTGATTTTAGCAGAAACAATTTAGGAATTAGTCTTTTAGAATTAGACTTAATTGGTAAACATAAAAGTGAAGAATCAAAACTCAAACTTCACGCCACCTTTGTTGCTGTTTTTCTGGTTGTTGCCCATATTGCCATGATTTTTGGAATGCTCAGTCCTTCACTATTAGGCGGACATTCAGGTATGCCGGGGATGTAATGGGCAATGAAACGGATTTTATAGGGGTTTTGTTCTAAAAAGAACAGGACTTACGCGGTGAAGAGTTGAGTGATGATCAGAGGAACTGAAAGGTTATGTGGAGTGAAAAACCTGCCCCCAATCACACTAAAATAACGGAGAGGGTGGGATTTGAACCCACGGAACCTTGCGGCTCACCTGATTTCAAGTCAGGCGCGATCGACCACTCTGCCACCTCTCCAATTGCTCATCCATGAGCTAAATAGCAATTATAGCACAAACGCAGATTGTGCCAAGAGTGCAGTAGAAGAATAAAGCAATTCTGTCTCAACCACCTGAAAATCCTCATCAACCCAGACTAAGGATACCTCCGAGACTTGTTCGGAGTCTAAGGTCACAAGGGAAAAATTCCGTTGTTTTCCTTGGGGTGTTTCTCGAATCCGACTCACGCAAGCGGCATTGAGATAAACTGTTCCGTCCGGGCTAGTCACTAACCGTTGACGGAGACGGGTCTTGGTATGACGGAGGGTATGGTGCATATGACCAAAAGCAACTAAGGGAATGGTTTTACCCAATATTCGAGCTTGGGCGATGGCCTCGGCAAAATCAGGATCACCATAATCTCCTCCTAGGGGGCTCCAATCTTTGCCACAGGGGGCTTCTGCTGCCTCTCCTAGCCCTGTAGGGCCGTTGTGACCTAAAAACAGAATCCGCTCAAAACGAGCCGATTGTACCGCTTTAATCATGCGCTGGGCGGAGGTTGCAAAATTATTCACCCCAAATCGTTCTTCGTAAAAATCACTATATTTCCATTCCGGGCCACCCCAACTAAAGGGACGACCGCCGACAACGGTTAACTGCAAATCGGGAAAGTCTTGTTTTCCGTAACCGACATGATCTTCCCCCATAATATCTAGTTGTTCTTGCACCCAATCTTCCGTTTGACGATTATAGGGGCATTTTTTCCGGCCCCATTCCGTTGCGGTATACCAGGCGTCATGGTTGCCAAAGACAACTGCTTTGGGAATCTCTAATGCAGCGATGGTTTTGACAAGCTCCACTGCTTCATTGCCAAAATCCCCAACCAATAGAACTAAATCAATCTCCAAAGACTTCAAAGCCAGGGTATCATCGTTTTCCCACTGATCATGAACATCCCCGACAACAGCAATTTTAATGGGTTTGGTATTCACAACGCTTATGGTTTTAAAGGTTATCTAAACTATACAAGATATGAAATATTCAGAGTACCGAATAAACTCATTTCATTTTCTAATTGAGTAATTCTTTGTTTATAGGACATTTTTTCAGAAGCATCTTCAATGAAAATAAAGAGCAGTGGCTCATGATGATTACTGGGCCAATGTACATCCTGATTTGCCATTACATAAAAATTGACATAAGCCGGTCTTTTCGGATTAACAGACCGAGCAACCCCCTGAATCTCTAAGTTAGGTTCTTCTTTCGTGATGACTTTTACTAAAATTTCTTCAAATCCGATTAATTCTGGAAAGCTATCCCCGACATAACTCCCGATTTTTAAACTTTCTGGATAATCACAATACTCTATTAAACTCGGCGAAATATATTGAATGAAAAACTGTTGATCTAAAATACAATATTCAATGGCTTTCGTTTGAAGGAAATCTTTCAGGATAGGGGGAGGTGGTAACGAGCATAGGGTTTCTGAATCTTCTTGTTTCAGAAGTACAGGATTTAACCGATAACCCATTCCATGAACCGTTTCAATGATTTCTATTGTATTATTAACTTTCCTAAAGGCTTTTCTTAAACCTTTAATATGGGAACGAATTCCGTTAGCGCTGGGAACCCGATCAAGATCCCAAAGCTGATCAACAATCATCTCATAAGTTAACACATGATTCGGATACTCCAGAAACAAAAGCAGCAATTTATATTCTTTTGGGAGTAAAGAGATGATTTGAGCATAATAAGTGACAGTGCAAGAATTTTTATTAACTGTTATAGAGCCGTGAATTAACATTTTAATTCCATTAATAAATTGACTAAAATTTAAGGGTGTTAAAATATTATTTTTTTGCTTTAAATATAGTACACTTTAGTTGATCTGTCAAGCCTTAAAACCCACTAATTTACAGGAATGGATATCCGGGCTATTCGCAGAAACAGTAGCATCACAATTAATTAGGATAATCAAGAAAAGGGTAGAGTTTCGGAGATTCATTAAAAAAATTGTAGTTTTTTTCCAAAATTTAAGTGTCCTTTTTTCTCGATTTGTAGTTCCCGTCTTTTCCACAAATTTTTCACAAATTTTCCACGAATTTTCCACACCCCCTCCCTACTGTTAATCCGTATGCAATTCCGTAATTCCACTGAGGCTCTCACGGAGTGACAACAGCGAAATAACTTGATTCAAACGACTGAATAGGAACAAAACACCATGGCTACTGGAGATTTTGCAACGACAGATTTTACGGCTGGTGATACTAATAATAACCAGATCTTAGATCCGAACGAAACTTGGACATACACTGGCAGCCACACCGTCATACAAGCGGATTTAGATCAGGGTGGAAATTTAGTTAATATGGCAATGGCGGATAGTGTTGAAAGCGCTCCTTCTGTAGATCATGCTTTCGTTCATATTTTGCAAGCTCCAGAACTAACCCGGGTTAAAACAGATGCCATTTTAGATAGTGGTGAAACCTGGACATATCGCTACACCCGTCGCAACCGCCAATAGCGAAGCTGTTCTAAGAGCGCGTACCATGAGCATCTATACCCAGGAGGATGCCATGGGATTTAGGATTTGCCCACCCTAAATCCCCATTTTTGGTAAATTCAACTATAATTAGGAACTACAATCCAAAATCGTTCACGGTTCCTAGAAGGTTTTCACTGTGTTTACATCAACTCTTCCCCGACAAAATAATTCAACAGTTGCCGATTTACCGACGGATTTATTTGCAGCGATTCAAGTGTTAAAGCAAGAGTTGAATGCCGTTATTTTAGCGCATTATTATCAAGATCCTGATATTCAAGATATTGCTGATTATATTGGAGATTCTTTGGGGTTATCTCGTCAAGTTGCTCAAACCAATGCAGATGTGATTGTATTTGCAGGGGTTCATTTTATGGCAGAAACCGCCAAAATTTTGAATCCTGATAAATTAGTGTTGTTACCCGACTTAAATGCGGGCTGTTCTTTAGCTGAAAGTTGTCTACCGGATGCCTTTGCTAAATTTAAAGCTCAATATCCTGATCATATTGTGGTGTCTTATATTAACTGCACGGCTGAAATTAAAGCCATGAGTGATATTATTTGCACCAGTTCTAATGCGGTGAATATTGTGCGGCAAATTCCCGAAGATCAACCGATTATTTTTGCTCCAGATCGTAATTTAGGGCGATATGTAATGGCAGAAACCGGACGGGATTTGGTGTTATGGCAAGGGGCTTGTTTGGTGCATGAAAACTTCTCGGAGAAAAAGTTAGTTCAATTGAAAATAGAACATCCTGAAGCGGAAATTATTGCTCATCCTGAATGTGAACCGCCGATTTTACGTCATGCGGATTATATTGGCTCAACAACGGCCTTATTAAACTATGCTCAGAAAAGTCCTAAGTCGAGTTTTATTGTGGTAACGGAACCCGGAATTATTCATCAAATGGAGAAGGAAACCCCCGGTAAATCCTTTATTCCAGCCCCTCCAATGAATAGTTGTTCCTGTAATGAATGCCCCCACATGAGGTTAAATACGTTGGAAAAATTGTATTTATCCATGAAAAATCGTTCCCCTGAAATTACCCTTCCTGAAGAGATTCGCATTGCGGCTTTACGTCCGATTCAACGAATGTTAGAGATGAGTAAATAGTTGTTTATATTCCCAAAAACCCGGTTTCTTCAAGAAACCGGGTTTTTGATTCCTTAACAAATTTCATCAGGATTAATCCCCTGCGATCGCAAAAATTCAGCTAATTTTTCCGCCCGTTGATGTTCTTGTGCTGCAATTTGACGTTCTTGTTCCGCCCGTTGACGTTCCTGTTCAACCTTTTCTACTCCCCAAGGAAGTATATTTCCGGCTTCATCCCACCATCTTAACCAATATCCATTCCGTTGCTCTTTTTCCCCTTGCCAAACCCCTAAAAATAGCTTTAAATCTTCAATCCAATAACGGTTATTCTGATTAATTTTATCCAATTCATAACGGCCTTTTTGTAACGAATGAACTTCTAATTGTCCCGTTATCGGTTCAAAAATAGCATAAATGGGAACTTGCAAAATTTGTTCATAAAAATACCATTTCCCCGGCGGATAACTACGTTTAACCGAATATTCTCCTCCTTCAGTTTCCGATAAAAATTCAATAACAATACTGGGAATATCCCCTTGCAAATTCGGCGTATAACTTTTTCGTGTTGTTTCCGGTTCAATGGATTTTACTTGTTTTATATACACCCAATCTGGGGCTTTAATTACTAACTCGCCATTCATCGTTGCACATAACCCAAAATTAGAAGCAATTAGCATTTCCGGTTGAATTAACCCTGCTAATTCTAAACTTTCGCGCAACGCACCCGCAATTAAAGGTTGAGCCGTATTTTCCACAGGTTCTTCTTCTAAGATAAAATCATCGGGTAACTTTTCCCAAGTAATAATAGGAGTAATAAGTTGTTCCTGAGTTGTCACCATAATCTTAACGAGAGTGTTAACATAATTTCAGTTTAACGCACGCTTTAAAAAGCCGGAGAATCGCTCGTAAAATAAAGATGACCTAAAGTTTTTCCTTGATAAACTCGTTTGGTTAAGCGCCAACCCGGTTCTAAAATAATTTTGGCAAAACCATTCGTAAATCCTGATGTTCTACCAATAATAATCGGTGGGGCGTATACATCTGCACGGGACTGAGCCACTAACAAAATATCATTGGGTGTACTTTGAACACTCAAGGCGTGGGATAGCGCTAAATCTCTTCCCGCCATTCTCACCGAATAACCATTGCTATCCGTTGCCCGTCCACAAATGCCCGTAAAATCAAAATTGAGCAGTAACGGATCAACAATAATCGGCTGAGAGCCACTTTCACTCCAACAAGGACGACTATCGGAGACTTGTTCCACAACCACTAAGGTATGTCCAAAGGCACGCGGGACAGCAATCGCCACAAATCGTTCCTGATCAACTTCCTTCTGGTCAAATTCTACCGCGATCGCATTCAAGGGAAAACTCAAGGTGGATATCCCAATCATCAATGCGATCAATGTTCGCTTCAGTGCTAATTTCATCGATAATCTGCACCGTCCAATGGGTTCTAAATTTGCCGACTTATATACTTTGGTTACTGTCCCTAGAACGATTAAGGTTATCTAAAACCCAACGGGAACAACTAACCCTTCCCGTGCCATAATGGCTTTGGGAAATACAGACTGGACTTCCTGTTCAATCTGATCGAGAAAGTCATCGGTGTGGGAGGGATCATGATGGAAAATCACGACTCGCTTCACCCCAGCCGCTTGTGCCATTTTTACAGCTTCTTGCCAAGTGGAGTGGCCCCAACCAATTTTTGGAGATTTAGGATTATGATACTCCTCATCGCTGTACATGGCATCGTAGATCAAAACATCAGCATCCTGAGACAGATTTAACACATTTTCATCCAAACCATCGGGGAGATGTTCAGTATCGGAACAATAAACAGCCGTGCGTCCATTCCAAGTGATGCGATAACCCATAGCGGTATTAGGATGGTTGAGTTGTCCGGTTTCAATTAAAATATCATCTAACATCATCGAATCCCCCGGCTTCAGGGTATAAAATCTTAAGTCCGCTTGAATGCCTTTAAGGGGAACCGGAGAATTAGGATGTAAAATCCGTTCAATAAAATGTTGTTTCATCGAGTCCCCATCCGGTGGAATTGCCCCATAAATATGAAAACAATTTCCCTGCATAAATGCCGGAGTAAATAAGGGAAATCCTTGAATATGATCCCAATGGTAATGGGTAAAAAACATATAGGCTTCTACAGGGATTTCTTGCATTAACTCATCCCCTAAAACTCGTAAGCCAGTTCCGCCATCAAAAATTAAGCGTTTACCTGCGACTCGCATTTCTAAACAGGATGTATTGCCTCCATACCGAATGGTTTCTTTTCCGGGGGTGGGAATACTGCCACGAACCCCCCAAAACTGGATCACAAAATCTTCAGGGTTCTTGGAGGAATCAGAGACGTTAGGATAATTTTGAGGGCTGAGCCCAACAGACGATAGGCTGGTTTCCATTTGTTATTCTTCAGGTTTCAAAGTTCCACACTGACCATGATGACGCAGCAAATGATCACACAGGACTAAGGCAACCATCGCTTCTACCATTGGCACTGCCCTGGGTAAAACACAAGGATCATGCCGTCCTTTCGCTGCTAACAGCGTTTCCTCTCCCTTATGGGTGACAGTACGCTGCTCTTTCCGAATTGTAGCAGTTGGCTTAAAAGCTACTCGGATAATTATGTTTTCTCCATTAGAAATGCCACCCTGAATACCACCAGAACGATTCGTTACTGTTCGGATAGTTCCTGTCGGATCACGATAAAATTCATCGTTATGCTCACTCCCAGTCAGGAGGGTTCCTGCAAAGCCGGAGCCAATTTCAAATCCTTTACTGGCGGGTAAAGACATGACTCCTTTAGCGAGATCTGCTTCTAGTTTATCAAATACCGGAGATCCAAGCCCTGTCGGTACGTTTCTAGCTACACATTCCACCACACCGCCAATGGAATCTCCTTGATCGCGAACGTGTTCAATCCGTTCTATCATTTTCTCGGCACAATCGCCATCGGGACAACGGACAATATTACTTTCAACTTGTTCTAACGTAACGGTATTGGGATCAATAATGGCTTCTAAATTTTGAATCCGTTTAACATAGCCAATAATTTCTACCCCAGCAAATTGTTTGAGAATTTTTTTAGCGATCGCCCCTGCCGCTACCCGTCCAATGGTTTCTCGTGCTGAAGAGCGTCCGCCACCTTGCCAATTGCGAATCCCGTATTTAGCATCATAGGTGGCATCCGCATGGGAAGGGCGATATTTAACCGCCATATCACTATAATCTTGGGGGCGAGTATCTTGGTTTCGCACCATAATCATGATTGGTGTTCCCAAGGTTTGCCCCTCAAACACGCCACTGAGAATGTCACAGGTATCGGTTTCTTTACGAGGCGTGGTAATTTTACTTTGTCCGGGGCGACGGCGATCCAGTTCCGCCTGAATATCGGTGATATCAATGTTTAATCGGGGAGGGCAACCATCAATAACAACTCCCACCGCCCCGCCGTGAGATTCCCCAAAGGTCGTGATCCGAAACAAATGCCCAAATGTGTTGCCCATAATGGTCGTATTTATTTTGCCAAACTTTATATTCTACCTTAGAAAGACGATGAGAAGTGAATGAATCATGAACAGGCAAGATGCCTGTTCCACAGACCTAATTCTAATCTTCGTGTTCTTCAAAGGGGTCGCGCAGATCAGTAGAAGCAGGGCCAAAAGCTGTATAGATCGCATATCCCGTCAGGGCGATAACAACCGCAGCGATGCCTATGTTAAGAGCTATTGCAGGTTCCATTAGATTCATCCCTTGTGATTCGTGTCCTTCTATAATAAAATACTCATAAAAATTAAGACAATTTAACAATTATTTCGGTGCTGGAGCCGGGATATCGTGTTGAACCGGAAATGGGGATACCCTAAATCGGGTAACATTAGCCTAAGCCTCCCATTCCTTCTCTAACCGGAGGGGGTGAGAGTGTCCAAAATCCAGATAAAATTTTGTTGACGTAAAAAATTTAGGTGAACTATGGCACAACGGACTTGGTTAGGAGATTTACTAAGACCTTTAAATTCTGAGTATGGTAAAGTTGCTCCAGGTTGGGGTACAACTTCTGTAATGGCAGTGTTTATGGGACTGTTTTTCGTGTTTCTGTTAATTATTTTACAGATTTATAACTCCTCACTGCTGCTTGAAAATGTGGATGTGAACTGGGCTAATTTAACCCGCTAATCAAGTTTCAAATCCGGTCAATCGTGAACTGTGAGGGGGAATTTAGGAGAGCGGTTTAAAGTATAAGAATTGAGAATCCTCTCCCGACATCATTCCTCTGGACTTGTTGAAAGTTAGACACAGTTCACGGTTTTCTATTTATAATGATTATTGGAAAGAAGATAGGAGACTATTGTTGTGAATATATTTGGAATTGGTTTGCCGGAAATGGCGGTGATTCTGGTACTGGCTCTATTAATTTTTGGCCCCAAAAAATTACCTGAAATTGGCAGCAGTTTAGGGAAAGCTCTGAAAGGGTTTCAACAAGCTTCCAGAGAATTTGAAAATGAATTTAAACGGGAAGCTCAACAGATAGAAGAAACGACTAAAATTAAGCCAGAAACTAACTCAACGATAGCGAGTCGCCAAAAAGAGGAGCAAGTTAACTCCATTGATTAAAGCTTAACCTAAACGAACAGGTTATACTTCAAGATGAATGTTATGGTGTGATATTAACGATTATGACAATGGAGGTAACACCTGCTAAAACATTAATTGTTCCTCAATTAATTGTAGGTTTAGGAAATCCTGAATCCCGATATGATCAAACCCGACACAATATTGGTTTTGAGGCGATTGATGCTTTAGCGAAAGCTTGGCGAATTTCCATTTCAGAACAGCGCAAATTTAAAGGGAAATTCGGCGAAGGGGTAACGTCCTCTGGAGAGAAAATCCGATTATTAAAGCCACTGACCTATATGAATTTGTCAGGACAGGCAATTCGGGCTGTTGTTGATTGGTATAAACTTCCCCCAGAATCCGTATTAATAATTTATGATGATATGGATTTACCCTTGGGACGGTTGCGACTGCGATTGTCCGGTTCAGCAGGAGGTCATAATGGGATGAAATCTACAATTTCCCATTTAGGAACACAAAATTTTCCTCGGTTGCGAATTGGAATTGGTAAACCCAATTCAATCTCTGGAACTCCTGAGCGGGAAACCGTTTCCTACGTTTTGGGAAAATTTTCGTCAACGGAAATGCAAGTGATGGAACAGGTGTTGCAATGGGTAGGAGAAGCCATTGATTTAAGTGTGCGTCAAGGTGTCGAAAAAGCGATGAGTTTATACAATAATCGTAGCGTTAATAGTACAGAGTGAGTTCTCAACGTTTACCCGAAACCACCGCGTATGTTCGGATTACGCGACAATCTTGGCAACTGGGTCTTCTCGAAGGAGAAGTCAGTGCTGGGGATTATGAGTGGCGATTTCAATGGCGATTTCGACACACCAAAAAACTCATGATTCAACCGTCCCAAGGTCGAGCTTTAATTCAAGAGCCCTTGGGACGATTTTTAGAAAAGTGCGATTATCAATTAGAACCTGGTGGCGATTATACCTTTACCATTCGCGCTCAATTTTAGGTCAGGATATCGGAGAAGCAAGGCTCAAGATAAAATTTATTATCCCAGTTTAGAGAATGTTATACTGATCTGAGAAAGTCTGCATTTAGGATTATAAAAGGCATTATTGTAACTCTTTAGAAAGTCATATAAAAGCAAAATCGTGCAAAGTATTTCTAAGTTTGATATTAACAGCCAAATTAGCTGTAATCCTTACTACAAAACGCAGCTAGGTTCTGCCTATTTAGGTAATAGCTTAGAACTGATGACTGAATTACCTGATGAAAGCATCGATTTGATTTGTACTTCCCCACCTTTTGCCTTAGTTAGAAAGAAAGAATATGGCAATGTAGATGCTCATCAATACGTCGAATGGTTCAAGGGATTTGCTCGTGAATTTTATCGAATTCTTAAGCCTCAAGGGTCGCTAGTGATCGATATTGGAGGAACTTGGCTTAAAGG
This sequence comes from Planktothrix sp. FACHB-1365, assembly GCF_014697575.1. Lineage (GTDB taxonomy): Bacteria > Cyanobacteriota > Cyanobacteriia > Cyanobacteriales > Microcoleaceae > Planktothrix. The sequence continues at coordinate 81,363 of NZ_JACJSC010000024.1, forward strand.
TTTTCCTGTGCGATCGCTGTATCATTTTGAGTTAGTAATAGAGCTTTGCAAACCCAAATCAGAAGGAGGTTTAGGTTTTTTTCTCGCTCAAGAGCTTTTTTGGTATAACCCAGCGAAACTTCCTACACCTGCGGAGTGGGTGACGGTGCGGAGAGAAAGAGTTAAAGATGCTGTCAATACAATTTGGTGGTTATCAAAAGATCCTCACCCTAAAGCCAATAATAAAAGAGTTTTACGCCCTTACAGTGAGGCGATGAAAAATCTATTAAAAAATGGCTATGATGCAAAATTACGCCCGTCTGGACATGATATTTCTACTAAGTTTCAGAACGATCGTGGTGGTGCTATTCCTCCTAATATTATTGCCGATACTGCCTGTGAATCAGGTACATTGATTGGAAAACCCATATTAGGAGAATTTAATTGGATTTTAGAGAATGATTTAGCACAGCCTGTCAATATTATTTCTGCTTCTAATACTGCATCTAATGATTACTATCAGAGGCGGTGCAAAGAAGCAGCAATTAAAGCACATCCGGCTCGATTTCCTCAAGCATTACCTGAATTTGTGATTGGACTTTGTACTGAACCTGGTGATTTAGTTCTCGATCCCTTTGCGGGTTCAAACATGACCGGACGAGTCGCAGAAACCCTTGATCGCAATTGGTTAGCTTTTGAATTAGATGAAAATTATATTAAAGCATCACAGTTTCGATTTGAAGAAGATGCGCCCTTGGTGGTTACTCCATTAAAAGACAGAAAAGCACTGAAAGCAAAAGCACTAACTTTAGCCCCTGATTATCTTGAGAAATCATCTACAATTGAGCCTCAAAATACTTATATCCAATTAGACTTATTTCAATCACATAGTAATAATATGCCAGAACAAAAACTGAAATTTACTTATGGGCATCAGTTTGAACCTAAAACGATGAATTTACCGGAACTGATACAACTCTGTGTAGATTGTCAACCTGATCGCCGTGTTTTACAGGATGAAATTGCCAAGCGTTATTATTCTAGTCACTCAACGCAAAATGATTTACAAAAAGGGGAAAATCGTAGCAAACTTGCAATGAATACATTTCTTTCTCTTCGTGCTTACAAATTGGTTGAATCAATTAATGATCAGGATTGGCAATACACAGTAACAGATATTGCTAATGAAATATTAGATTCTCAGAGCGATAGTGATGAAGTCGCTACAATTTTTGCCCGTCACATTCTGACTAACTTAACGGGAATGTCTTTACTGAAAGCGGTGGAAGCAATTAACAGTAGAGGCGATAAACCTAAATTAGATCTAATTGGTTATGAATTGCAAGAAATGGGGTATTCTCTTTCTCCCAATGCTATCTATGTTAGCACGATGAGGCAATGGTTGGAAAAGGCAGGAGTATTTGAAAAAACTTACGAAATTAATTGGGATCGAGTTTATGATATCCTAGAACTTGATAAAGATTATATTGATGAAATTTACACGCTTACCTCAGAGCAAAAGTATTTTCTATTAGCAATGCTCCAGATGAGTATTATAGAACTTACAAAATGGAATGATATTGTTAATTATGCAGTGAGCGTTTATAAAGTACGGTTTCCTTCAAAGTCATTTGTTAAGGATATTATTCAACCCTTAGTAGAAGTAGGTTTGATTGAAACTGAAAAAACGACGGGCGGACGTGGTGCTAAACCCAATCTGGTTAAACTGACGGAAAAAGCACAACGAGAATTACTGTCTAAACTGTTAGAATCGATTGCAGATCTGACAGAAATTTCTCAAACAGAACTCAATCGAAGTTTTGAAGATGTTGTTAACGATTTAGAGCATTCAGATAAACATATTAAAGGCAAAGCCCTAGAATTGTTAGCCATTTGGATGATTCGTTTGACAAGTCTTCGATTTACAAAATGGCGGAAACGGGACTATGAAACTGGACAAGGGGAAGTAGATGTTTTAGCTGCATCTGATCGCTTTGTTTATCACCGTTGGCAAATTCAGTGTAAAAACACTAAACGAGTTGATGTTGAGGTATTAGCGAAAGAAGTCGGGATGACGTTTGTAACGGGTGCTGATGTGGTAATGATTGTAACGACTGGGGAGTTTACTAGAGATGCTTTCCAGTACGCTTATCGGATGATGGAAGTATCCCGTTACTATATGGTATTAATTCAAAAAGAGGATATTGAAGCAATTAAAGAAAATCGAACTAATATTATCAAGATTCTTGATCGCCGCGCAAGGCGTGTATTTGCCAAAAAGGAACTAGGGTTAACAGATAATGCAGTTGATGAGATTGAAATTGAAGAGGATTCATTGACAGAGTTTGATGGAATATTAACAGAGGAATAGAGCAACCTTTAAAATTTAAAAGAAGAAGAATCATAGCTGATTTAAAACAATAAAATGGCGACGGGGACGTTGAATAAATCCGTCCTGTTCTAGTTTAATAATCATGCGCGTGACACTAACCCGTGTTGTCCCAATAACATCAGCAATATCAGCATGGGTTAGACGTAAATCTATCAATAATCCTTCCGGTGTCAAACGGCCAAATTTTTTCCCCAGCCATCTTAAGCAATTCAATAAACGTTGTTCTGTACCTTGGGTGTGGAGAATACTTTGTAGTTCTTCCGTTTGGCGGAGATGGGTTAAAATCACATCCGTATAATTTGACCAATGGGATGAAGCAATCAGACTGACTTCAACGGAGGTGACACATTCAATTTGATAAGGTTGCAATTGGGATAAAGGTTTTCCCACCACATCGTTTTGTCCCCAATATCCTAATATAATTAAGGTTCCCTCTTCTGTCCAGGTGAGGGTACGCACCACCCCTCGTTCAATTTTCCACAGCGCATCAGACCAAAGTGGAATTTGTTCACGGGGACTAAAAGTACGGGATTTTGACGTTAACGGAAGACTAACAAGGGTTGGAATAGTCACACAGGAAGTCCTTTGAATACTTACCCCTACCTTAAGGGTTTGAGGTTAAATTCAGGTTCAGTCTCGGTTAAACTTTTTTGACATTTCCAGGTGGGTAAAATTTTAGGATTGATGATAAACGTCTTCTTCGCTGCTGTCTTGTATGGGTTCATAGGAAGGTAAAACTAAAACTGGTTTCCCAGCAATGAGGCGGTTAATTTCAGCCAAGGTTTCTGGGCGAGATAATCCATCTCTAGTAATTAAAAGTTTTAAAATATCAAAACTGGTGGTATTCGTAAAGTAATAACCCCCATGAACATCGGCTTTTTTGGCGATAAAAAATACCGTATTCATCACGTCAATAATCAGGCTTGTCCAGATATTTAAAGGGAGAGAAATAGCATTAACTCCCGGCATTTCTGAACAATCAATATAGTTGAATTTTTCAAATAAATCATAAGCTGAAGTGGGTTGAACAGCCGATTGAGAACTCATCATCACCCGAATATAAGGTTGATAGTTAATAGAATTTTTGACGGGTTTTAAATAAATATTTCCTAACCGCAATCCTGACATTTCTACACTGGGTTCACTAAACCAGTTTCCGAGAATAGACATATAGCGAAGAATTAAATCTCGATCACTGCAAAATAAATAAATTTCATTGCATCGCAAAATAGCAGAGCGGACGTAATTATTTCGACCTTCACGGAGAAATTCTAAGGGAATATCAGGAGCAGTTAGAATTAATTTATTTAATTGTAAATAATCCCCCATATTATTTTTTTCATATTCCAGACGATCTTCTTTTCCAAATCGATCTGACAGAATTCGGAGGACATTGACAACCACTAACGCCCCCATACTATGTCCAATTAAATTAACACTCATGGGAGGAAAGGTTTGGTTATAATAATTAGCGATTGCCATTTCTTTTTGAGGTTCATAAAAAGGCATCGAGGTATAAGGATTTTCACCTAAAACCTTATCTAATCTCCAAAAAAATTCTGCTAAATCGGGCGCGCCGTAGTGAATGGCTCGATAGCGATCGCGTTGATAAACAGAAATCCTTAAGATTTGCATTAATAACAACCACAGGGCAAAAACCGTTAGGGTGACCCAATTCCATTGAGCAAATAAATTAGAAATTTGAGTGAAATCAAACCAATACCACAGGGGAGATAAAGGCGTTTCCATCCCGAATAAATTTAAGAAGGGAACTCCAATTAAGGTTAATAGGATATAAAATCCGGTTCCCACAATCCAGGCGATAAGGGCTAAAATAAATAAAAATTTCAACGAAATGCCCTTTTGTTCACCCATATCACTCCATAATCCTGGATGAATTAAGGGCATTTCACTGGGCCAAGTATAACCAATATAAACACTGCGATTTTCTAATGTCCCAATCTGATTAATCGGCCCCTTTTGGGATAAAGACTCGATTTCTGCCATAAATTCTTGATAAAATTTATGAGCCGGATTTGCATAACCATGAGTTCTTAATGTCAGATAGCGAAATTTTTCTTTTCGGATCATTTGTCCCATTTCAGCAATATTAAACAAGGGACGAAATCTTTCTAAAGGCGGTAATTCTCGATCTACATTTAATGAAGTGCGGGCTGTACTAACGACTAAAAAACTATTAGAATATTGACGATCTACATAAACTTCAAAGTTGCGACTGACTGCTTTAGCAAATTGTTTATTATGCCAACTATTTAAGGCGCGAATGACATAATCTTCATTCACTTGAGTCTCAAAATCGGGGTATTCTTCTAAATTACAGGTCGAACGTAATGCTTCTGCGATCGCTAATTCCGAGGTATAAGAGCCATAAATAGGCAAATTATAAAGGGATTGAGTCTTGACCCCCTTGGGAATAGAATAAGCGAGTTGAACAATGCGGGCTTTTGTCCAAGCATCAGAAAACGGCGCCGTGTTACGAACAATCGACTCTAACCAACGATAGTCATTTTCAACGGTGTCTTGATGCCAATACAAGGGTAAACCTTGGTATATTCGCTGAGTACCCATAGTGTTATTTGTTCAAGGTTAAACATCGAGGTGATTTCAGCAGCCATAGAACTCTCAAACCCCCTGCGATTAGTTTTGTTTCGGGTAATAGCATGACACAAAATTGACCTATTGTGGTAATTGGTATAACCCCTATTGGGATGTTAGTCAATTATTGGAAGGGCTATGTGCGATGTTGATGCACCCGACAATCAGATTAATTGTTATTTTTGAATGGATTCCACCAAGAATCTCGATTAAATTGTAACCAGTTAATTCGACGACGAATATCCTCAATTTTCCAGTTTGTTAATGTGGCTAAGTTTTGCGCTTCTTGTTCCTGTCGTTGGCGAACAAACTGCCGATATTGCAGGGCTTGTGAACACTGCATCTGGTCTTTATAGGGGTGATTAATAATATATCGACCTTGAAAACTTTCTTGATTGGCTGTGGGTTGAAAGTTTAAATCTTCGGGGAAATTATTCCGGGTGTAACGAATATGTAAGCGAGTAATAAAGGCTGAATTCGAGGCTCCTGAATCTAACCAAAATACTCCCGCTTGTTTTAATTCTTCAGAGTTTAAAGGATCGGCAGAACAAGGATCACATCCGCCCATATTCCAAGCATATTCTAAAAAGGCAACTTTTTTCTGTTCCCGTTCATAGGCTTTGGTGAATAAGGATTTATAAAAACCGGGAAACTCTTCTTTGACAAATTCAGGAATTTCTTGATCTGTAGGAATTTTAACGGTGCGATAATTGGTTAATTCCATTTGACCTTTAGGAGAAAGTAAATAAACAATTAAATCCTGTTCTCCTGTGCCATTAATCATTCCTAAACGAATCGGTAACATAAACCGAGGAGATTCATAAGCCATCATTAAAGGACGCAAATTTTGAAACCCACTTTGATCAAATTTTGTTAAATTGACTTTAGCAACGAAAAATTTTAACCCTTGTTGAATATAAGGTTTTAATAAAGCACTTGCTCCTTCAGGAATTCGATAATTATTTTGCGTTAACCAGGTTTCTAATCCATCGGATTCTTTTGCACTTAAAATCAAAATATCATATTCACCAACAGTAAACCGAGCTTCAATGGTGACTCCTAAACTGGATTCGGATTCTCGTTTTTCTTCCTGTAATGCCTGAACTCCTCTGGTTGCTGGTGCTGGTAATTGATCGTATTCAGGTTGAGGATTACAAGGATCAGGATCAAAATATTCCACCAGTCGAGGCGCACTAAACGCATCTAATCGTTGAATAATTTTGGGTTCTCCGACCTTGACTTGTTCGGCTTTTAAAATAACAGGAACCGGAACAACTAATGCAAAATCTTTTACCGATCCTTGATAATCATTTGCCATGGTTAAAATCGTGCGATTTCCATCTCTGGCAATGATCACTTGAGAAGCTTGATTATATAAACTCGCATCGGCTTGAGAGACATAAAATCCACAAAATGCCCAGGCTGGGGAAGCAAAACCAACACTGAATAAAACAATAACTAAAACAAGAATAACCCAGTTTAAAACTTTCATCAATGACTCCTATTTAAACACTATTAGAAATGGAAATATTAACTAAAAAACCGGAGATGAAGGCAAAGATTTGAGATGTTTTTGTGACCAAGAAAAGCGAGATGCACGAAAAACTTGATCCAAGATAATAGTCAGGGGAGATAGGGCAAATAATGACCAGAATAGAGCCGTTGAGATAAAAAATTGATGTTGTAAAATAAAGGTTAATCCAGCGATTAATACGGCCCATAAAATTCGGCTTAAGGGAGCATTGGGAATAGAACGCGGATCGGTAATCATAAAAAAGGCAAACAATAATAGACTACCGCTCATGAGTTGATGACTATAAACATCCCAACTCCAACCTAAACTGAAATTTCGCCAAGCTTCTAATCCCGTATAGGTGATTAAAAAAGCAAGGGAAGTATCCCAGCGACCGACTTTTTTAAGAATAATTCCTCCGGTTGCTAAAAATAGAAGGAAATACCAAGAATCCGTTCCCCATTGTCCAGGAGAAACCCAAGCATCGGCTGTTAAAGTGATAGCAATAATAATCCCAAAATTAGCGGGATTAAAAAAATGTTTTCCTTGAGATTGAAAGATAAATTTACTGGCGATCGCACAACATCCGGCTAAGGCTACGGTTGTCCAATGGTTAGCTCTGAGGAGTAAACACAACCCTAATGTGGTAATTAACGCACTGCGCCAAGACGCTAAAAATTCTGGGGGTAAAAGGGTGATTTTTTTGTTAATATAGAAGGAGGAAAGGCAAGAGAAAAACCATTGAGTCAATAAACAACTACACCCAATTACCAACATGAAATTAGGTTTTAATGTCCAATCTCTCGTTCCAATTCCTAGAAGTAAAAACAACGACAAAAATAGAATCTGAGCGTTACGGGCATCTTTAAACATGGGTTCATCCTTAAATGAGCTTAAACTAAAAGCAGTTGAATCCACTGATCTAACGGTTGACGATATTGTTCTGTTAATTGTTGCCCTAATTGACTAATTGCCTTAAGATTGGCTTCGGAAGGATCATCCATCGGTAAAGTTTTACGATCCGTCAAAACCGTATTAATTCGTAGATAATGTTCAGGTTTACCCGTCGTATCAAAGATTTGTTTCATTTGATAGTCAACGGTTTCTGCCACCCCAGTCATAATAATATCAAATAGAGGGTCAAGCCATTTTAATTTCCCCCAATCTTTTGCTTCCTGATAGGAATATTTCTTTTTAACCTCCCCTGTTCCTAATGATAAAATCACCATTTCTTTAGCGGTTGGGCCTGTTTCATAGCGATTATCAAGATTAGAGTCTTGATTAAATTTATGACGGGCTTCTGCGTAGGCACAGAGAGCCGGATTATTGGCAAAGACTCCCCCATCAATACAAGTATAAACCTCCTGGTTGAGAGCGTGAATTTGAGCGACTTCAAAAAACGTTGGGGCGGCAGAGGTAGCCCGGAGAACATCTCGAATTAAATAATCATCTTTTGGGTTTAATTTAGCATCATGTTGGGTAAAAAAGTGGGCTTCTCGTCTTTCTATTTCATAGGAAGTTATCAAGCAAGGTTTAAGCAGTTGGCTCAATTTAAGATCTTTAAAAAAATCACCCATCACCTGATTAAACTTTTGATAGGAGTATTTTTCATTAAATAATCCTCCTACTGTTTGCAAAGAATCATTAAAAAAAGGATAAAAGATTTGGCTGGATTTATATCGAAAAAAATCATAAACTTCTTGGGCAGAACACCGAGGTCTGAGGGGATTTTCAGCATCAGGACATAGATAAAGAGCGGTTAAAATTCCTCCGGCACTGGTTCCCGCAATTAAATCAAAATAATCCGCAATTCTAGCATCAGAATTTCCCGTAAAATCCTGTAATTTCTGTTCAACATACTTTAATACCTCGGCGGACATAATTCCTCGGAGTCCCCCGCCATCAAGAGAAAGAATTCGAGTAAATTGTGACATTTTTTACGATAACCTCCGTTTAGAAAAATACTGATCAGTTTATGAAAGATTCCAATGTTCTGATAAATACGCTTGAATATCAAAAAAATCCGTCCAGTTAATATAAGGTTTTTGATATTCATCTAAATAGTCTGCTAAACGATCACGCGCAAAAACAATAGGGGCAGCTAATGCCATATTTAAGTCCGTAACAGAGTCTCCAATGGCAATGGGTTCAGCGTTAGGATAGCGTTCCATCACTTTAACTTTAGCTACTAATTCGGTATCTGCTTCAAATTCAGAATGAACTTTAAAATACGCCCCTGAAGTCTCTAAATCAACAGCATAAATCTGATCAATTTTTGAACTTAAATCTCCTAAAACCGTTTCTACCATCACCCGAACACCTCCAGAAACTAAAACAAAGGGAACGCCTTGAGTTTTGAGAAAATCTAAAAATTCAACAAACCCTGAGCGTATTTTCTTTGTTCTTGAAAATTCAATAATTTCAGGATAGCAACGCGAAGGAATAGACTCTAACATTTTTCTAACTCCTTCTCGTAAGGTCATTTCCCGACCATACAATAATGGCATAATTTCAGCCGCCATTTCTGGAGCAAATTCTTTTAACATTCCTACAAAAGTTTCTTCTGCGGTAATTGTTCCGTCAAAGTCACAAAAAATAATAGAATTTACCATGAGTTATCAGTTATCAGTTATCAGTTATCAGTTATCAGTTATCAGTTTTGTAGGCGCGGCTTCTGTACAATCTTTCCTAATTCATGACTATCTTGATAAACCCGCCCTTTTTCTGTCTTTTCCTCCTCTAGTCAACCGTCAACGGTCAATTAATAAGGATTTTGTCGCCACCATTCTCGAACTAATTTAATTTCTTCATAATTATATTGTTCTCCTAAATGTTCGTAAATTGTTCTTAGGCTAGTATCTCCTACTTTTTCAATTCCTTTAATAATACTATTTTGACGGTCAACTTCAACAAATTGATCAAGGTTGATATCCTGATTAGCTGCAATTAATTGGGTTAAATGGTCAGCAATGGTGCTAGTTTTTAACCCTCGTTGATTTGCGATCGCATTCAAACTAAATCCCTGTTGACATAACTCTAAAGTCATGATTAAACTATCGGATAAATCCTCCAGAGTTAGACGCTTAACTTCTGATGATTTAGATTTATAATTTGAACTCGTTTGATCTTGAAAATAGGTAGAAATGGCTTCAGTAAATTGTTTACCATACCGTTCTAGTTTATGACTTCCTACACCAGAAATTCCACTTAATTCTTCTAAAGTTTGGGGTCGTTGTTGTGCCATTAATCTTAAGGTAGAATCGGAAAAAACCATATAGGGAGGGATAGATTGTTCATCGGCTAATTTTTTTCGGAGTTGGCGTAACTGTTCAAATAGCATTTCTACTTCCACCGCCAAAGATCGAGTTGATTTTTCCAGATTTTGTTCTTTAATGACTGTAATTTCAACTTTTCTTTCCCGTTTCATCACTTCCCAACTACGGGAATTTAACTTTAATATTGCATAACCATCGGTGGTTTGATCCAGTAGTCCTTGACGTAAAAGCGATCGCCCTAAATTCTTCCATTCTTCTGCTATTTTATCTTTTCCAATGCCATAGGTAGACAGTTGATCATGATGTCGATCTATAATTTTTTGACTTTTCGATCCTCTCAATACATCAATAATATAATTCATCCCAAATCTTTCGTGACATCGGGCAACACAAGATAAAAATTTCATCGCTTCAATTGTCCAATCTTCGACGGGATTTTGGGTCTTACAATTATCACATTTTGCACAATTTTCTGAGAAAAATTCACCAAAATAACTCAATTGAACTGTGCGCCGACATTCCGATGCTTCAGCATAATCTAACATTTGCCGTAACTGTTGACGGGCAATGCGTTGTTCATCGGGATCGGGTTTTTGATCAATTAAATATTCAATGGTTTTAATATCACCATAACTAAAAAATAATGTACATCGGGCAGATTCTCCATCCCGTCCTGCCCGTCCTGATTCTTGATAATAACTTTCTAAGGTTCGCGGTAAATTATAATGAATCACAAACCGAACATCGGGTTTATTAATGCCCATACCAAAGGCAATCGTTGCTACCATAATCTGCACATCATCTCGAATAAATCGGGTTTGATTTTCAGCCCGTAAAGTATCTTCCATTCCGGCATGGTAGGGTAAGGCAGAAATTCCATGACTTTGTAATCGAAACGCGAGATCTTCTACATTTTTTCGACTTAAACAATAAATAATTCCTGAACCTCCGACATCCTGAATTATTTTTAATAACTGGGTAAAATTTTGTTTTTTCTTAGGAATAACTTCATAATATAAATTAGGACGATTAAAACTAGCAACATGAATATAGGGATTTTTCAACTCTAACTGTTGAATAATATCCTGTCTAACCCGTTGAGTTGCCGTTGCCGTTAAGGCTAAAACGGGAATTTTAGGATAACGATTTCGCAGTTGTTTTAATTTGCGATATTCCGGGCGGAAATCATGTCCCCATTCTGAAACACAGTGCGCTTCATCAATGGCAAAAGCTGAAATTCCTAATTGAGCTTCTATCAGATCTAAAAATAATAAAAACTTTTCGGATAATAATCGTTCGGGTGCAACATAAAGCAGTTTTATTTCACCATTTAAAATCGCAGCTTCACGGTTTTTTCCCTCCGCAACCGTTAAGGTACTATTGAGAAATGTCGCCCCAACTCCATTATCTTGTAATGCCTCCACTTGATCTTGCATTAAGGCAATTAAAGGAGACACGACTATCATTAATCCGGGTTTTAATAAAGCCGGAAGTTGAAAACACAGCGATTTTCCCCCTCCCGTGGGCATAATAATTAATGAATCTCGCCTTTGTAGTGCCTGTTCAATAATTTCGCGCTGCCCGGGTCGAAAAGAATCATAGCCAAAGAAATGTTTAAGGGACTGTTCTAGGGATTGGGGTTGGGCAAAGGGAGTAGAAATTAGCCCTGACATTGCTCGTGATTTAGATAAAACGTCTTTTTTATTGTAGGGTTAAAACGGGGTAAATGACTCTGGTTTTTTGATAAAATTTTATCATTGAGAACCGAGAACGAGCATCGAATGCCTCAAAAATGTTAAATTTTAATACGACGTTGTAAACTTCAGAGGAGATTTATGCCGAAAGCAGTTTGGAATGGTGCAGTTTTGGCAGAAACTGACCAATGCGTTGTCGTTGAGGGAAATCAATATTTTCCCCCGGACTCCATCAATCGTGACTATTTCCAAGAAAGTAATACCCATACAACTTGCGGTTGGAAAGGCGTTGCCAGTTATTATGATATCGTTGTTGATGGTCAAGTGAATAAGGATGCCGCTTGGTATTATCCAGAAACAAAATCTGCTGCCAAAAATATTGAAGGTTATATTGGATTTTGGAAAGGGGTTAAGGTTGAGGTTTAAGGGGTTTCATGTTGATTGATGAACCGAAATTAACATAACCAAAGATAACTTGTAGGGGCGAGGTCATCTCGCCCTGACGCTCAAAATTAATTTACGGCTGTAGGATTTATTAATAATAATTTTGATAAAAATCTTCCACTTTTGAGTACAATTAAACTATTATCGATTAATCCTAATTAACTGTGCAACCTTCTCCTCCAGAGTCTTTTAATTCTCCCCAACTTCCGAATCAACGGTGGTATATTTTTCCACAACAACCCGACCTCGCTCAACAATTATCGGATGTAACGGGAATTATCCCTTTAGTCACTCAAGTCTTAATTAATCGAGGAATTGAAACCCCGGAACAGGTGGAAGCATTTATCACCCCTGAATCTCAAGTTTTACCGTCTCCTTTGGAGGAATTTAAGGATTTAGCAAGAAGTGTAGAATTGTTAGAATCTGCTATTAATCAAGGGGATAAAATAGCGATTTGTGGGGATTATGATGCTGATGGAATGACGAGTACCGCTTTATTAATGCGATCGCTTTCTACATTGGGAGCTAATGTTAATTATGCCATTCCCAGCCGCATGAAAGAAGGTTATGGGATTAATACCCGAATTGTTGAAGAATTTCATCAGGAAAACGTTAAAATTATTCTCACCGTTGATAATGGAATTGCAGCTTATAAACCCATTGTTAGAGCGAAAGAATTAGACTTAACAGTTATTATTACGGATCACCATGATTTACCCGAAAAACTTCCTCCTGCTGATGCCATTCTCAATCCTAAATTATTACCTGTATTCTCTCCCTATCGAGGATTAGCTGGGGTGGGAGTGGCTTATGTTTTAGCGATTTGTTTGGCTCAAAAATTAGGTAAAGTTCAAGGATTAGTCAATCCTTTGTTAGAATTATTTACATTAGGAACCATTGCGGATTTAGCCCCCTTAAATGGCGTGAACCGACGGTGGGTAAAACGGGGTTTAAAGTTATTGCCTTATTCTCAAATTACCGGAGTTCAAGCCTTAATTCAAGTGGCGGGAGTTTCCAGTGGATATCAAGTAAAATCAGAAGAACAGCCCGAAAATCCTATCATTCCTCCGGCTTCTAAAACTCTAAAACCCGATGATATTGGCTTTCGGTTAGGGCCGAGAATTAATGCCATTGGACGGTTAGCTGATCCGCAAATTGTGATAGAATTATTAACAACTGAAAATATGGGAATTGCCTTAGAACGGGCAATGCAGTGTGAACAAATTAATCAAAAACGTCAACAGTTATGTGAAGAAATTGAACAAGAAGCGATCGCTTGGGTAGAAGAACAACAAATTGATTTTAAACAAGAACGGGTGTTAGTTGTTGTACAACCGGAATGGCATCATGGGGTGATTGGAATTGTTGCATCTCGCTTAGTTGAACGATATGGGGTTCCCGTGTTTATTGGAACCTATGAACAGGAAGAAGATACAACGGAATCTCCCCAAATGATTCGAGGTTCAGCCAGGGGAATTTTGGAATTTGATGTGTTTAAAGCCTTAGAATATTGTCACGATTTACTGCATAAATTTGGAGGACATAAAGCCGCCGGGGGATTTTCTTTATTAGCAAAAAATTTAGAACCATTTCGACTACAGTTAAGTGAATTTGCCCATCAATGTTTAGAAGTAGAACATCTAAAACCCTTAATTAAAATTGATGCTCTAGCGAATTTAAGTGAAATTAATTTTAATCTTTATGATCAAATGCAGCAATTGCATCCCTGCGGAATAGAAAATAACGCCCCGACCTTTTGGACTCCTAATGTTAGAATTGTGCAACAACGAATTGTCGGAAAAGGACATATTAAACTGACCTTAACTCAAGATAAATTTTCCCATACTCAACTCACAGCTTTACCTACAATTAATGCAATGGCTTGGCGTTGGGCGGACTATTACCCCCTTCCCCAATGTTTGGATATTGCCTATCATTTAAAAGAAAATACTTGGAACGGTCAAACCAATATTGAGTTAGAATTAGTTGGAGCTAGATTACCCGAATCTCCCGAAAATTATCAACCTCAATTGACAAAAAGCACAGAATTTTATTATAATAATAAACAATATTATTGTAGTTTATCTTCTATTGGTGAAACCCAAGAATTAAGAATCCGTAATCAGAAAGGGGAAGTATTAGCCATACAAAAAGGTCAACGCTTTGGACTGTTAGGAAAAAGTCGTCAAGATGCTCAAACTGTTGACGTGTCTCAACCTACTTTTTACAATTTAATTCAAGCGGCTATTAAAGCATTAGGGTAAGCTTATAATCTTAGTGATAGGTAGTAACTGTTCTAAAATCTAACAATGTACCTGGTATTTAATCAATGGCTAACACTAATCAACACTCAACCGAAAAACAACTTTTAGTTCAAAATCATGCCCGAATTGGTCAAGGTTTAATTTATTTGGCCCAAGGTTTATTACCGTTTGTTAAAGAAACTTTACAACGCCGTCATGGGAATAATTGGGAAACTGTTGTAAAAAACTGTTTAGATGATAAACAATTTCATATTGAAGGCGATCAAGTTAATATTGAAGATTGCCAAGCTTTACTCCAGATTATTATTAAAGTTATTAAAGAACGAGATAAGACTTTTTACAATACTCTGAGCCAGGATAATATTAGTTTGATTTTTGATTTAGCTGCTATTCGTCGAAAATGGGCTCATCCTCGGCTGAATGATTGGATTAAAAAATTCAAACACTTTACTTCTCAATATACCTATCGTTCTTTAGATAAAATGTTACAAGTTCTTGAAGCAATTCAAGCTAAAGATGGAATCGGTGAAGTCAAACAATTAATGGCTGAAGTCCTCCCTCTGTTACAAGAAAAGCCTGAATATGAGAATCAATTACAATCTCGTTTAATTCAGGAAAAAACAGAAGGATTTGTTGGACGTAAATTTGTTTTTGATGCCATTCAATCCTTTTTAGATCATCAACCTAATGGTTATTTTATAATAGAAGGAGATCCAGGAATTGGCAAAAGTGCTATACTAGCTAAATATGTTGAGAAAACCGGATGCGTTGCCCATTTTAATGTTCGTTCTCTGGGAGTTAACCGCGCCGAAAAATTTTTAGAAAGTATTTGCACTCAACTGATTAGCCGTTATAATTTACCTTATCCTAATTTACCTGCGGACGCTAAAAAAGACGGTCAATTTTTTGCTAAACTATTAGATGAGATTGTTAGCAAGCAGAAATCAGGAACAAAACTGATCATCGCCGTTGACGCATTAGATGAAGTAGATCACAGTGATCATAGCGGGGCAAATATCCTGTATTTACCGATTCGTTTACCGAAAGGAGTTTATTTTCTACTTACGCAACGACCTATTAGCCTCCCTTTGACGGTTACTACACCCATTCATCGGTTTAACCTGATGCAATATCAAGCTGAGAGTTTAGCAGATATTAAAACCTATATTCGGGAGGCGTTAAAGCGTCCTCAGTTAAACGCATGGGTACAAAATCAAGGGTTAACTGAAGAAAATTTTATCACACAATTAGCGGATAAAAGTGAAAATAATTTCATGTATTTACGCTATATTTTAGCCGATATTGAGATAGGGAAATATCAAGATTTAACGATTAATCAACTCCCCCAAGGTCTACAAGCATATTATGAAGACCATTGGCGACAAATGGGGATGATGACGAAACCCTTACCGCGAACAAAAATTAAAATTGTTTATATTTTATCGGAATTACGGGAAACTGTTTCCCGTGATTTAATTGTTGATTTTGTTCAAGAAGATGCGTTAACAGTTCAAGAAGTGTTAGAAGAGTGGGAACAATTTTTGCGTGAAGAAGTGATCGGTGGCGAAACTCGTTATGGGATTTATCATCAAAGTTTTTGCGACTTTTTAGTGCGTAAAGATATTGTCCAGGCGGCAAAAGTCACCTTATCAGGAATTAATGCTCAAATTGCCAATAATTTAAGCAGAGGAATATTTGGTCATGGGTGATATTCGCGTTAGGTTAAATACGATGACTGCTGAGAAACGTGAATATACATTAAAACATATTCCTACCCATTTGGAAAAAGCAGGGTCTGTTAATCAGTTATTTCGTTGTTTAGCTAGTTTTGAGTTTATTGAGGAAAAATTATCGGTTTGTGGAGTTGAAGCGTTAATAGAAGATTATGAGTTAGGATTGAATAGTACCAATATTATCTGGTCAGAAGAACAAGCAGGAACCTTGAGGTCAATACAAGGTGCTATTCGCCTAGCTTCTCATATTTTAAAAGAAGATAAAGCTCAATTAGCAGCACAGCTACTCGGACGTTTACTGGAGTTTGAAAATCCTCTGATTCAAAATTTTTTAGAAGACATCCAAACTAATCAAACAACACCTTGGTTACGTCCGTTAGAAGGGAGTTTAACAAAACCTGATAGTCCCTTGCTGCGGACTCTTGTGGGTCACACCGATGTAATATTAGCGTTAGAAATGACTCCCGATAGTCAATGGTTAATTTCAGGTTCTGGGGATCATACAATCAAGGTTTGGGATATTGCAACTGGACAAGAAATTTATACCTTAATAGGTCACACCGGAAGTGTATTAACTTTGGTTTTAACTTCTGAGGGTAAACAAGTTATTTCAGGGTCAGCAGACCATACGATTAAAGTTTGGAGTTTAGAAACTGGACAGGAAATTTATACTTTGAGGGGTCATCAAGGAATTATCCCGACATTAGCATTGAGTTCTGATGGTAAAATATTGTATTCCGGTTCTGAGGATAAAACGGTTAAACTGTGGAGTTTAGAAACACAACAAGAAATTGCTGGTTTTGAATGTCAACAAAGTATTTTTTCTTTAGCAGTTACACCAGACAATAAAAAGTTAATTGCTTGCTTACAAGATGGTTTTTTACAAATTTGGGATCTGAAAACATTAAGTTTAATCGAGAATTTGGTTATCTTAAAGATTGAGAAAGAGCCAATAAGTTTATATAACGCTGTTCCTGACATATTAAATTTGATATCAAAATATCATCAGAATAGACATTATTTTGAATTAAATTACTTAATTGAATTATTTTCTGAATTTAATATTTTATCTGTAGAAAATAATTGTTTTGTTTTAAATATAAACTATAAAAATAATACATTTCGTCATACACAGAGCTTTATTTGTACTATAAATTTTAGTTTATCATCAATATTTATTGAGCTTAAATTAGACTCCAATGGGATTGTCAATACAAAATTCACTCCTAATCTACAAAACTTAATTTCCTCTTATGATTACTACGATTATATATCGCAAGGTTCTGATAGCAATACAATTATTTATGATTGGGAAAACAAAGAAAGAATAAATAATTTTAATCAATATTTTTCTAAGTTTAAATTTACTCCTAATCAAGATAGATTTATAGGTATTTTAGAAAGAAATACTATTCAAATTTTTGATTGGGGTAAAATGCTCAATTGTATTGAAAAAGAAAATAATAAAAATATTTATCCTACATCTCTCAAAATTACTGATGATGGAAAATGGTTAATTGTCTATTATAACGACAATGATGGACTGGACGGTTTTATGCTTTATAGTTTTCAATCAAGAGTATTATATCATGATGAAGATCAATCAGGTTACATGGAAATTACTCATGATTTTAAGTATTTAATATGGAAACATATAGCCTTTGACGACATCCAGGTTTATGATTTAAAAAAGGGTGAAATAATTTTGAGTTTAGAACCCAATGAAAATGATGATTTATTTTTTAAGAAACCCAAAATAATTAAAGATTTTTTATTTACTATTGAGTCTAAAAAATTGACATTGTATAATTTAATCACTTCATCTAAATCAGAAGAAATAGGTGAAAATATTATTGATTTTTATATTGCAAAAGATGCTTCAAAATATATTGTCTCTTTGGAAGATAAAAGTCTAATAGTTTTAGATATAAAAAATAATTCAATTATAAATTTTGATAAATATAAAGAAGAAAAATATACTTCAACGGAAAACAATTTATCAAATCAATATAATGAAACGAAAGACGATGAAGATGATATTAAAAGTTTTATTAAAAGTTTCTTCATGAGTAATTCAAAAATAGAACCCTATATAGAATTATTGTTTGCAGATAATAAACTAGCTATTTCCGACTATTATGGTGGACATCATGAAAAAAGACCAGAGAAAACCATTTGGAATATAGAGACAGGAGAAGAATTATTTTGTCTGGATGGAGAATTTATTACAATTACTCCTGATACAAAAAAAGCAATATTTTATGGTTTAAAAGACTCAAAAAATATTCGTAATGAATCTATATTTCATACTTTGATAATTTGGAGTTTAGAACAAACCTATACAATTACTAACAATACAGCATCAATCAAGTTTATAGATGTAACAAAAGATAGTCAGTTAATTTTGATACAAACTTTTGAAAAAAATAATGATGCAACAATTCGTAATTTAGAAGCTTGGAGTTTAGAAACAGGTCAACAAGTTTATAAAATCAATTTAACAGGCGCTATTTTATTTGTTCAAATAAACACTGATAATAGTAAAATGCTCGTAGCTACAAATGATCAATATTTGAGAATTTTTAACTTACAAACTGGACATGAAATTTTTAAAATAAAGAATCAGTGGGGTGATGCTCAAAAAGAAGTAACTATTACTCCAGATTTCAAAGAAGTTATTTCAATTTATAAAAGCAATAATTTGATCGTCTGGGACTTAGAGACAGGAAAAGTTAAAGCTACTTTTACAGCCGATAATCCTCTCGCTTGTTACACGGTTTCTCCTGATGGAAAAACAATTGTAGTGGCTGAAATATTCGGGAAACTTCATTTCCTAACCTTAGAAGATGAAGAATAAATAAGAGGGGGTCAATTTTGGTCACAATATCGCAATATTGCTTAATAATATTGTTGATAATATCCCAAGATTTCGTAAGGGCGAGGCGCGCCTCGCCCCTACAGGGTTATGATTGAATCAGACAGGTTAAAATCTGAACAAGGGAATTAATAATGGTACAAATTCTTAACAAAACATTGAGTTTAGAAGAATTTCTAAACTTACCCGAAACCAAACCCGCAAACGAATATATTAATGGTCAAATTATCCAGAAACATAAGCCACAAGGAAAACATTGTTATAGGATGTAGTTTAAAAATTAAAATATTAGATCAGCAGTTAGAAAATATTAGGTTTATTTTAACGGTAATGTTTGCACCGTCAAAACTTGAGGAGCAGAGGCATCTGGGGGAGAGGTCTCAGAGAAATTTGCCTAGAGAATGAAACAGCCCTGACTGGTCAAGCTGGGTGTTTTTATTATAAGATTAACTATTTGCCTCTTCTAGTTCTTCCATTAATAAAATAACGCCTTGAATTTGTCCTTGGCTACCCATTAAGGGGCTACAGTTAACTTGACATTGAATGCTTTTTCCTCGACGATTAATGGCATTAACAATGACTTTTGAAGCTTGATTAATTTCACCGGAAAGACAAATCCGAATCGGTTGTCGGAGCTTATCAACGGGTAAACCAATATCCAAGTTTAAAAAGTTTTTTTTAATCGCTTCCTCATGTCTCAGACCCCAAAGGTCTTCGGATTTATAATTCCAAATTTGGACTTGTAAATCTCGATTCAGAACCACAACGCCGCCTTTTAAACTGGTTAAAATTGATTGTAAAAAGGCATTAGCTTGGTTTAATTCTTCTCCTCTGCGCTGTAATTCATCATTAACGGTTTGTAACTCTTCATTAGTCGATTGTAACTCTTCGTTCATCGTCTCTAATTCTTCATTGGTAGACTGTAACTCTTCATTGGTGGTTTCTAACTCTTCATTACTAGACTGTAACTCTTCATTAGTGGTTTCTAATTCTTCATTGGTAGACTGTAATTCTTCATAGGCCATTTCCAATTCTTGATTAGAATGTTCTAAATCTTCTTGCAAGTTTTTATAGCGAGTCACATCAATAAAATTAATACTAATTCCTAAAGTTTGATTATTGGCATCTAACAACGGACAAACTTGAACATCAATAAAAATAATATCACCCGAAGCCATTTGCCATTCAATATCTCGAATATTCACAGGCCGTTTTTCACTATACGCTTGTTCCATACAGGAACGTAATTCAATGGGACGATAGGAAATCTCTAAATCTTGCAATGGACGTCCGACATCACGGCTGGTTAAACTAAACAAAAATCGGGCACGTTCATTCGCAAGGGCGAGTAAACCATTCATATCAATAATAATCCGGGCGCAGGGGCTACTATCAAAGGCTAATTCGCGTAAACGAACATGACTAGAAAGATGATTTACGGCTTCTTCATTCCCTGTTTGTGCCATAATTAATAATCGATCTCGAAGATTAAGTTTAGGAACTTTGGCAAAAACCCGACACTTTAGATCCGTAGGTGTAAAGGTATTAGCATGAGTTAATAACATCTCCGCTTTTCCTAAAAACAGGAATCCTCCATCCCGCAGTGCAAAGTGAAATCGAGCTAAAATTCGGCTTTGAGCTTCAGCATTAAAATACATTAAAGTATTGCGACAAACTAATAAATCAACTTTAGAAATTGGAGCATCTTGGTGCAGATCATGACGACCAAAAATCACGCAGCGACGTAAATCTTTGCGAAAGGTATAACGGGTATCAATTTTTTCAAAAAACTGTTCAATTTGTTCTGAGGATAAACCATTGAGATCCTTCTGAAGATAAATCGCTTGTCGTGCTTGATTCAGAGCTTCTTCATCAATATCTGTGGCATAAATTTTAACCCGTTCTCGAAACTGTTCAATGCCAATTACTTCTGCAACTATCATCGAAATTGTATACGCTTCTTCACCTGAAGCACAGCCAGCACTCCAAATTCTGATGATTTCATTAGGTTCTTTATTCGCCAGAATGCGCGGGATAATTTCATCTCTGACATAATCCCAAGCCGGGTAATCGCGCCAAAAAGAAGTAACATTAATTAAGATGGTCGTAAATAAAAAATTAAATTCTTCGGGGTGAACTTCTAAATAATCCAGATAATTACTATAGCCTTCAATATTAATCGTTTGCATCCGTTTGTTGACGCGACGCATTAAGCTCGAACGTTTATATCCAGCAAAGTCAAACCCGCGACTCCGTTTTACATAGTCCAGTAGGGCTTCAAATTCTATATTTTTACTGGAATTTGTCACCTTGATTGCTCTCCTAAAGATGGATATTGCTTAAATTTTAGAGAACAAGGGATACACTTTGACTTCACTCAGCCAATAATTTGAAAATATAGATGACAGTCTTTCATCTGGACTGAAAATAAAATGATAGTGTAGTTCTAGGAACTGTTCAATGCTGTCGTCCCTCTCATCAATTTGAAGAATCCTCCTTACCGGGAAAAAAAATGGTCAAACCTGACATTATTGTGATTGGTGCGTCGGCTGGGGGAGTAGAAACATTAACCCAACTGGTCAATTATCTACCCCGCGACTTCCCCGCCGCTTTGTTCATCACTTTACATTTTCCCAGTAATAGTATTAGTGTTTTGCCGATACTTTTTTGCTAACATTTGTTAACAAATACATAAGTTAAGATAATTTCTTAACCAAGGCGTATCAACCAATGCACGAAGGAAAATCCCTCGCGCACCATTTAGATCCCTGTCCATCTTTAAT
>NZ_JACJSC010000025.1 GCF_014697575.1 Planktothrix sp. FACHB-1365
AGTTTTCCATTGTTACTGCTGAAAAAGCTAGGGGGGTTTCTATTGACCCGATGGTTTTGTCTAATTTCCAGTCTCCTCCTAGGGTCGCATTGCCAGTTTTTCGGCTGGATGCTGCTATGTTGGCCCCCATAATTTGATTCAGGTGCTGGATGAATTTTTCTCCTATTTTTCCGGCTGCTACTTCACACCCATAAACCAAAATATCGGCGGTTTTTGTTAGGGCTTTTCCCCACTGCTGAAGTGGGTTTCTAAAACAATCTAAATTTTCCCGTTTTAGGAGGTCTGAACCGAGTTGTAAACAACCTGGACTTCCGTGAGAAACGATATGTAGGGCTTGAATTTTTGATAAGCCTTTGAGTGCTTGTGTGATCTGTTTTACCCCACTTTGGTCTGGGTCTAAAATCACGATTTCTGCGTTTTTGTTGGCTCCTTCTATTAGGCTTGGGTAGTTGTCGATAGAGGAGTCAATGAAAATAATTTGTTTTTTCATTGTTTTCTATTCAGTTTATTAATTAATGGCTAAAGGATTCTGATAAGTAGTTGCCGGGAGACCGTACTCCCTTGAAGGGATGAACGGGAAGGACGATCTCTGTTGGCCCGATGTACAATTTTTCCTCGGTTTAAACAGTACAATCGGGGAAATTGCTTTTGGGTATATTTGGAGAACGTCTTAATTTAACGTTAATAACTTTAGTATAACCGATTAATTATGTGTTGAATACCGTAGAATTACTGAAATTTTTTCATGAGGTTTTTGGCCCAAAATTATATCGGTGAAAATCTGGATAGGGGAGCAACGGGACTCCTGTTTAAATGTTGGCTACTCATCCGTCCTAGTAGAGACGTTGTATGCAAGGTCTCTACAGGAGATTTAGGAGATTATTTTTAGTATCAATTTTAGGATTTTATATAAGATTGATTATTGCAACAACACTCTAAAAATCGCATTGGAATCTCAATTTTATCTCCCCAATGGAGATGTAAATAAGACCCATGAACGTTAGGGAGATTTCCCCATCCTTCTAAAATTAAAGTATTATTTTCTACTGAGAAAAAACGCTGCATTTCATATAACGGTTGAGTTGAGTTTTCGAGCAATTCTGAACGATGAAACTCATGTCCGGTAATTATTTCTCCTTGTAACAGTAAAGGCGTTGTTTTTAAGACTTTAGCTTGATAATACCCTAATTTTAATCGTTTTCCCATCACCGCCGTTGTTGGCAAAACTCCCACCATTGACCAAGAATTATTTTCAAAATCAATAATATTTTCACATAAATACATTAACCCTCCACATTCGGCATAGGTTGGCATTCCTGATAAAATAGCATTTTTAACCGCTTCTAAAATAACCTGATTTTGGCTTAATTTTTCAGCAAATACCTCTGGAAATCCGCCGCCAAAATATAATCCTTGAATTCGGGGGGGTAAGTGGTTATCGGTTAATGGACTCCATTCAATTAATTCTGCACCTAATTGTTGTAAAATTTCTAAATTTTCGCTATAATAGAAGTTAAAAGCAGCATCTCTGGCGATCGCAATTTTAATTCTAGGTTCTACAGTGGCGTTTAAAAATACAGTTTCTTGATGAAATTGGGTTTCTGGAGTATATTTTAATAAAGGTAATAATTGTTTCCAGTCAAACCAAGATTCAGCAAGTTTAGCTAAGTCTTGAATGAGTAAATTTAGTTCAGGTAGTTCTTCCGTTGGAATTAACCCTAAATGACGAGCAGGAATCTCAATATTTTCTTGTCTTTTCAAAATCCCTATAATCGGAATATTGAGAGATTTTAAGGAAATTTTTAATAGTTCCAAATGGCGATCGCTTCCGACTTTATTTAAAATCAAACCTGCTAAATTTAGATGAGGATTAAGGGTTTTAAATCCGAGGGTAATTGCAGCCACAGAACCCGATAACCGACTACAATCTAAAACTAGAATAACAGGTATATTCAAAATTAAAGCAATATGAGCCGTGGAAGCAATCGGAACATTTTCACCATCAGGAATCCCATCAAATAAACCCATTACCCCTTCAATTAATCCATAATCAGCATTGTGAATATAATTACAATAGCAATTTTTAATATGGGATTCTGATGTTAAAATAGTATCTAAATTATAACAAGGTTTCCCCGTCACATAGGCATGAAACATCGGATCAATATAATCAGGGCCAACCTTAAAAGATTGCACATTAAAATTTTGTTGTTTTAAATAAGATAAAATGGCTAACGTAACAGTTGTTTTACCAACGCCACTGCGTTCACCTGCAATAATAACGGTCATGATTTAAAATTTTTAGGGAATACCTATTATTGTATTAGGATTTTAGCGATCGCTTTTCCCCTCCTCGTAGTAAGTCCTTCAGGACTCTTAGCCCTAAAGGGCTTACTACATATCAAACTCTAAGCAACTATCCTTAGTTAGGAGGAACAATGGGATCACTATTTTCCGGTGTTTGACTTTGATCGGCAATAATATATGAAATGGGGTGAGATATTGGTTGCGTGACAAGGGTAGCATCAACCGGGAAATCAGAAATTTCCGAATATTGAGGTAGAATTACTGCTAAATTCAATAGAGCGCATAAAAGAATATCCAACATCACTCAGTTCTCCATTTAAGTTCGTTGTAAAACGAACACAGAAGAAGCGAGAAGGCCTTCTGCTTGATGAATCTCTTGTGTTCTACTGATATATCAGTCCAAAAAACTAAAATTATGCAAAATTGCAGAAAAACTTTTTAGGCTTCAAAACCTGCTTAATTGATATAAGAGGAGTCAGGTGTAGGAGCAGAGGAGCAGAGGAGCAGAGGAGCAGAGGAGCAGAATATTGCTACGTCAACAGTCAACCATTAACATTATGACTCAACTACAAACTCAAATTAAAACAGATACTTGGATAACTGCAACTTGGGATGAATATTTGCAAATCTTAGAACAACCCAACTTTGCCCAAGGGAGAGGTTATTATTTTAATCAACAGATGAGGATTGAAATGGCAGCAGTCGGGGCGAATCATGCTGATGATAATGGTATAATTGTTATTTTAGTTAACCTATGGGGTATGTTTCGCGGTATTCCCATGAGATTATTCGTTAACTGTAGCTATCGAAAAACAGGAATTCGAGAAGCTCAACCCGATGCCTCTTATTATATTGGAGAACGAGTTAAATTAGCACCTCGTGGGAGTTCTATTGTTAATTTAGATGAAAATTTACCTCCAGATTTAGTGATTGAAATTGGAGATAGCTCTTTAGGGGATGATTTAGGGCAAAAACGAATATTATATGAAGATTTAGGAGTTAGGGAATATTGGGTTGTAGATGTTCAAAATGCTAAAATTATTGCGTTTAAAATATTATCAAATTGTGGGAGTGAACGAATTACAGAGTCTGAGATTTTACCAAATTTTAAAATAGCTTTATTAGAGGAAGGATTAAAACGTAGTCGTCAACAGGATAATACAGAAGTGGGAAATTGGTTTATAGAACAAATGGGAAGATAAGCTGACGCTATTACAAACTCAAATTAAAACAGATACTTGGATACCTGCAACTTGGGATGAATATTTACTGATATTGTAGTGAGTCCTTCAGGACTCTTAGCCCTAAAGGGCTTACTACAAAATTAGGGTGTTATTCCAAGAAACCGGGTTTCTGCAATAACATGAGCTACTAACAGAAAGATAGGATAAGAAACCCGGTTTCTGAACCCCCCTCGTAGCGATCGCAGTTTTATAATTTAGCTTCTACATATTCACAAATTGATAGAGGTTTAGGGATTTGAACCCCTTCTTCTTGTAATCCTTCTAAATGAAAAATAATGGCTTCTTGCATTAAAGTTCTTACCTCTTCAACAGTTTCACCCACTGCTACACATCCGGGTAAATCGGGAACATAAGCACCATAACTATTTTCGCCTTTTTCAATTACAATGGCATAACGCATTATTGATCCTCCTCAATTTGTGCTTGCCGCCAAATACTTTTAAGCGTTCCGATGGGTACATCAATACTTAACTTCCCCGAAACGGTCACAGTTCCTATTTTATCAGGATGTTTAAATTGCCGATGACTCCCTCGTGTTCTTGATAAATACCAACCCTCTTTTTCTAATCTTTTAATAACATCTCTAACTTTCATTAGTTCTAAGGTTAACTATCCTCTTTTATATTGTAGTGAGTCCTTCAGGACTCTGAGCCTTGAAAGCCTCACTACGTTCAAAAAAAAAAGAAAGAAGGGTAAAGGGCAAAAGGGCAAAAGGGTAAAGGGCTAAGGAATCCACGCAGGCGGAAGGGAAACAACACGAACACCGAAGTGCCCGTTCCGACTGTCCGGCTCGTTCCTGTTACGATCAGCACTGCGGCAATTCCTGGGATCGTTGTCCCACGAACCTCCGCGCAACACCCGGCGATTAGTATTTCCGCCTGACTCCCAAACACTGCCATCTGTCGGCGCACTATTATAATTTTCATGCCAAGGGTCGGCGCACCATTCCCAAAGATTACCGTGCATATCGTATAATCCAAAGGCGTTGGGGGGAAAACTACCCACAGTTGTTGTCTTTTCTCGGTAAATTCCTTCAGAGCCAGAGCCGTAGGTGTAATTTCCGTTATAATTCACTAAATCGGTCGTGATGGTTTCACCGAAATAAAAGGGGGTGGTAGTTCCAGCGCGACAGGCATATTCCCATTCCGCTTCAGAAGGTAAACGATGGGTACGTCCGGTAAATTGAGAGAGGCGATCGCAAAATTCTACAGCTTCAAACCAAGTTACACTATCAACAGGTAAGGTATCCCCTTTAAAATCGGAAGGGTCGGAATTCAGATCAATCTGACATTTGGGTAAACTTGCTACCGCCCGCCATTGGGCTTGAGTGACAAGGTATTGACTGATCAAAAAAGAGGCTATATTAACACTACGTTGCAGCCCTTCATCGTCATATCGTTCTAGTTCACTGCTAGGGGAACCCATGAGGAATGTTCCGGCGGGAATTACGACTAAATCTAATATGATTCCATTGATATTTTCACTCAACATTTGGGCTTGGGCTTGCCAACGGTTGTTGATTTGTCCGGTGGAGTTGACGGTTACGGTTTCAAAACTAACGGTTTTGAAGGGGGGGTCGGGATCAACCAATATTTTCAACCATTCCAACACCGACTGGGGACGTTTATCGGGTTTTAATTCTAACCCCTTCATCACCGCTTCATGAACTTTATTACTAACATTAACGACTTGATTTAAGGGTGGCAACTGAAAACCCACACTTCTATTGGGCGCAGGAGTTGGCACTTTCCCGGTTAGCAAAAAATATAACGTTGCACTTAAAGCATAAACATCTGTATATTCGCCCCGATGAGCGTGTTCGTCATACTGTTCCAAGGGGGTAAACCCATGAGTTGCAGCAAAAGTATGAGTTTGGGTAATATTAGGAATAAACTCTCTGGCAATGCCAAAATCAATTAATACCGCTTCGGTTTTTCCTTCCCGTTTCATAATATTCTGGGGTTTGATATCTCGATGCAATAACCCCCTATCATGAACAACTGTTAAAGCATGACCAATTTGTTGAATATAACGTACTGCTTCCGCTTCTGGAAGTGCACCTTTTCTCCTCACTAATTCCCAGAGGTTCTCTCCAGCAATATATTCCATGACAATACAGGGTAAGGGACCTTCCCGAAACACATTCTCAATTTCCACAATATGAGGATGGCGACAAACGGCGAGTCGGGTTGCTTCTTTCTCAAAGTCGCGTAAATATTTATCCCGAAACTCAATAAAATCGGGGTCTATTAGAATTTTATCTAGTAGGGTTTTGATGACAATATATTGCCCTTTGCGATTTCGCGCTAAAAAGGTAATGCCAAAACCGCCTTCCCCTAGTTTTCTGATGATAATATAGCGATCGCCATAAAGTGTTGTACCGGGTTGCCAAGCCATATTTTCTCAAATTGATAGCTATTATGATTATGCCATATTTATTGACTAAAAATATTACCTATTATTTTATTAGGATTTTAGCGATCGCTTTTCCCCCTCGTAGTGAGTCCTTCAGGACTCTTAGCCCTAAAGGGCTTACTACATTTTAGCCCTAAAGGGCTTACTACATTTTAGCCCTAAAGGGCTTACTACGATTAGTTATTAATGGTTTTTTGTGGCTGTTCAATAACAGGTGGAGAGGGGGAAGGTATCGGAGGTGAACTCGGTTTTAACAAGGGTGTCCAAGCGGCAATCGTTCCTAAAACCGTCGCTATTGCTGCTACAATTGTCCAAAATAGTGCAGGTTCAATTTGAGGTAAAACTAGATTTTGATGCCCAGAAGGAAGCAATTTCAACCACTCGTTGATGGTTTGAGGTCGGTCTTCCGGTGCAAGTTTCAATCCTTCTAAAATAGCGGTATTGGTGCGATCGCTAATTTGAGAATTGAGTTGTTTGGGTGGAATGAGTTGGGCTTTTTGTAAACTCCGATCCATGGCACTAGCCGGAATAGTTCCAGTTAGTAAAACATACAAAGTTGCCGATAAAGAATAAGCATCCGTATAGGGCTTTTGTTCACTATCAACATGATACAATTCCAATGGTGCAAAACCATCAGTAGTTGAAGCTTGAACTGTTGTTAAAGGATTATCAAACCCTCGCGCTAAACCAAAATCAATTAAGACAACTTCCGATTTCCCGGCGCGTAAAACAATATTAGCAGGTTTAACATCTCGATGTACAAATCCTTTTTCATGCACACAAATTAAAGCCGAACCAATTTGTCGAATATATTCTAAAGCAACGGATTCTGATAATATTTTATTAGGCAGATGTTCGAGAGTTTCTCCGGCAATATGTTCCATCGCCAAACAAACGCGATCACCTTCTTTAAAAGACTCTTTAAGTTTAACAATATGGGGATGTTGACAATGGGCTAATTTAGTCGCTTCTTGCCAGATTTTATCTTCTAAACGCTTGAGATCCGATGGAATTAATTGATTGATTAAATCATCACTCAAGGTTTTGATCACACAGGTTTCACCCTGTTTATCTCTAGCTAAATAGGTGATGCCAAACCGTCCCCGTCCCAACTCTCTAATAATGGTATATTGTCCGTTGCGTAACTGTTCCCCTGGTTGCCAGCCCATCGCTCAATCCTTCTGATAAAATTAGTTTGAATTATAAAGTATTGTAGTGAGTCCTTCAGGATTTTTAGCCCTGAAGGGCTTACTACAGGATTCTTAGCCCTGAAGGGCTTACTACATAAAATATAGTCTTATTGACTTTAAATGTTAAATAATGGGTTCTCCCTAGAAACAAGGGGAAAATATAATTTTATCGGAAACTACAACCTAAAATATACGGTTAGCCACAAACCCAAAAGCGATCGCAATTCCTACAGTAGTAAACATGAACAACAAAGGGCAAGCGTCCAAACCTGAAGTCCAACCGACCTAAAAAGGTTCGGTAAACACACCTTCAAGGAATGGACAAACCGCCCCCAGTATAGAGATAAGCAATCGTATCTTAAAAACTGTATTGAAATTGGACTCGCCCCCTGATGCAGTTGGGTTGAGGAGTAGTCCAGAAGTCGTATCAAGACGGCTGATCTCAAACAGAACCTAACTTTTTTTGTCGTAAACGGAGAACTATAAACCTTATGGGAAAAGTAGTCGGAATTGACTTAGGAACCACTAACTCTTGCGTCGCCGTGATGGAAGGGGGCAAACCCACTGTTATTGCTAATGCTGAAGGGTTACGCACCACACCTTCCGTTGTTGCATTTGCTAAAAATGGCGACCAACTGGTAGGTCAAATTGCCAAACGTCAGTCCGTGATGAACCCCGAAAACACATTTTATTCTGTGAAACGGTTCATCGGACGTAAATCAGAAGAAGTCAACAACGAATCTAAAGAAGTTTCTTATAAAGTGCTGCGTGATAGCAGTGGTAATGTTAAATTAGATTGCCCTGCTCGCAACAAACAATTTGCGCCTGAAGAAATCTCTGCCCAAGTGCTGAGAAAACTGATTGATGATGCCAGCAAATATTTAGGCGAAACTGTTAAAGAAGCTGTTATTACTGTTCCCGCCTATTTTAACGACTCCCAACGTCAAGCCACTAAAGACGCGGGTAAAATTGCCGGAATTGAAGTTAAACGGATTATTAACGAACCGACGGCGGCTTCTTTAGCTTATGGTTTAGAACAAAAAAGTAACGAAACCATTCTGGTTTTTGACTTAGGAGGCGGTACGTTTGACGTCTCAATTTTAGAAGTTGGCGATGGCGTTTTTGAAGTATTAGCCACTTCTGGAGATACTCACCTGGGAGGAGATGACTTCGATAAAAAAATCGTTGACTATCTCGCCGAAGAATTCCAGAAAAGTGAAGGGGTTGACCTTCGCAAAGATAAACAAGCACTGCAACGGTTAACGGAAGCGTCTGAAAAAGCTAAACAAGAACTTTCCAGCGTGACCCAAACGGAAATTAACCTACCGTTTATTACCGCCACCCAAGATGGGCCAAAACATCTGGATATGACCCTAACGCGGGCAAAATTTGAACAATTATGTTCTGATTTAATTGACCGTTGTTTGACTCCCGTTGAGAAAGCCATCAGTGATTCTAAACTCAAGAAGTCGGATATTGATGAAGTGGTGTTAGTGGGAGGGTCTACCCGCATTCCTGCTATTCAAAAGTTAGTTCGCGATGCTCTGGGTAAAGAACCTAACCAAACCGTTAACCCGGATGAAGTTGTGGCGTTAGGGGCTGCTATTCAAGCGGGGGTCTTAGCGGGTGAAGTTAAAGATATCCTGCTCTTAGACGTTACGCCACTGTCTCTGGGTGTGGAAACCCTGGGTGGAGTGATGACGAAGATTATTCCTCGCAACACCACCATTCCGACCAAAAAATCCGAAGTGTTCTCCACTGCGGTTGATGGTCAAACCAACGTTGAAATCCATGTTCTCCAAGGAGAACGGGAAATGTCCAACGATAACAAGAGTTTGGGAACCTTCCGCCTCGATGGAATTCCCCCAGCGCCGCGCGGTGTTCCTCAAATTGAAGTCACCTTTGATATCGATGCGAACGGGATTTTGAACGTTACGGCTAAAGACCGAGGAACGGGTAAAGAACAGTCTATCAGTATTACGGGCGCTTCTACCCTCCCCGATGATGAAGTACAACGGATGGTGCGGGAAGCCGAACAAAATGCCGCCACCGACAAAGAACGTCGGGAACGCATTGAACGCAAAAACCAAGCCGATACCCTGTCTTATCAAGCGGAAAAACAACTCAACGAACTGGGTGATAAGGTTCCCGAAGCGGATAAGACCAAGATTGAAGGGATGGTGAAGGAACTGCGGGAAGCCATCGCTCAAGATGATGATGATAAGATCAAAACCCTAACCACAGATTTACAACAAGCGTTATTTGCGGTGGGCTCTAGCATCTATCAACAAGCAGGTGGTGGAGCGCCGGAAAACGGTGGCCCTAGTGGCGGCGGTTCTACCCCTCCCAGTGGTGGCGATGACGTGATTGATGCGGATTTCACTGAATCTAAATAACCTGATTATGGTGTTTTAGCACTTTAATACTCCCCTGATAAAATAGGGGAGTATTTTTATTCCTTAGAATTCATCTTTTCTTCTGTTTGCTCAACAATTGGAGTTCCTGGTTTAATTGGGGTATCAGGAGGCGGAATTACAACTGTATCACCCACTTTTAAACCGGATTTAATTTCTACTTGAGTTAACCCTTTTAATCCCAAGGTAACGGGTTGTTTTTGGGCTTGATTATTTGAGTCTAATTTCCACACAAAGGGGGAATCATCTGGGGATTGAATGAGTTCTGTATTCAAAATAATCACGTTTTTTCGTTCTTCTAAAATAATTTCTACACTCACAGGACTTCCGGGTATTAAGACTCCGGTGGGTTGGTCTAATTGTACGGTTGCAGGAACCGTAGCTTGACCTGATGAACTGTTGGATTGATTATTGCTACTTTCTGGGGTTGTAGCTTGTAAATTAACGTGTTTAACTCGTCCTTGAAAGGGTTTAGAATTAGGGCCGATAATCGTAATTCGTGCCATTTGATTGGGTTGAACTTGGCTGGCGTTTAGAGTCGATAACTGAAGCTGAACCAGTTCTTGACGGGGATCTCCCAAGGTAATTAAATCATCTCTAAGGTTGACACCATCTCCTGATTTTACCTGAATATTTAGCACCATTCCATCTAGGGGAGACGTGACAATATTGTTCTGTAATTTTAACGCTTGTTCTTGATAGTCAATTTTTAAAAGATTCAGTTGACTCAAACTTTGTTGTAAGTCGGATTGAGATTGTTGAAGTGCAATTTCAGACTCTAATATTTGATTGGTAATTGTATTTTGAATAGGAATAAATTCCGTTTGTTCAGTATTTAATTTGGAAATAGAATTTTTTAAGTTTAATTCAGCATCCCTTAAACCCGCTTGTTTAGCACGAATAACAGCTTTTTGAGTATCGACCTCTTTTTCAGCAATAAATCCCCGTTCTAACAGAATATTTAATTTATTTAATTCTGCCTCAGCAGCAGCTAAATCTGCCTGAGCTTCAGTCACTCTTTGTTTTTGACGATCTACCTCAGCTTGAGATTGCTGAATTTTAAGTTTTTGAGTGATTTCTTTAGATTGAATTTCCTGTTGATATTGTTCTAAATCATCTTTATACTTGAGTTTTGCAAGTTTTAATTTAGTTTTTGCTTCTTCTACTTTTTGGCGATCGCGCTCAATTAGGAGTTCGTGCTTTTGAATCTCTAACTGTCTTTTTTTTAATGCAGTTTCTCCTTCTATAAATCTTAACCGGATTAAAGGTTGACCCGAAACAATGCGATCGCCCACCTTGACAAATACCTGATCAACCGCACTCTCCTGGGGGGATTTAATCGTGCGTTGTCCCCCTAATTCAACGGTTCCCCCTTCATTGATTTTATTATCAACAATTCCTAATTCTACTTTCTGTAATCCTGCGGTTATGGGTTCTTCAGAACGGTTTTGTAGTTTATAATACAAACTAGCGGCTCCGAAACTGGCTCCTGTAAATAGGGTCGCAACAATGAGCCATTTAATTCCCCGTTGATAGGCTGCTTTGGCTTGATAATCTAGGCTTGACACGGGTTTTCAATATCCTCCTGGAACTTAAAATCATAGGGGTTGGCTCTCAAGTTTAGGGTTTTGGCTCGATCTTCCTCCATTATGAATCCTAGATTAATTTATTTTTTGTATTATGAAGTTTTATATTCTTTAACAAATTGATTATAACATAGTAGAGAGCCAATTTTTTGTAAGCTAAAATTAAAATATGGGGATTATCAAATCTCACCAGAAATATCTATTTTATACATTTTCTCGTGCTAAGGATTAGAGAATCTAAGGGAGCAATCAAAATGTACACATCTACAAAACCCCAAACTACAATTCTCGCTGTTGATGATAGCATTCCTATGCAAAAATTGATTAAAAAAATTTTGGAAAAGCACTATCATCTGATTGTGGCTAACAATATCATAGAAGCTCTAACTGTACTTCACCAAGAATCTATTGATTTAATGCTTTTAGATATTTCCATGCCCGGTATTGATGGTTTAGAATTGTGTCGCCTGTTACGGGGTTTACCTTATTTTAATCACTTACCCATCGTTATGTTAACAGCCCGTGATCAAATTCAAGATCAAGTCAAAGGAAGATTATCGGGAGCGACGGACTATTTAACCAAGCCCTTCTGTGAAGATAAACTCATCCATACTATTGACCAGCTTTTGAATGGAAGGCTCAGTTTACAATCTACCCGGTAATCGGTTTAAAAAAGTCCAATTAATAAATATAACATTGAAGAGTCAGATAACCTAAAGAAACGATATAATTTCTTTAGGTTTTCAGACACACCTTAACAATGACAAGCATAATTCGGCAGGGCGAAAAGAAACGAGCTAATCTGCAACAAATCGCCAGTCATTTACCAGGAGTCATTTATCAGTTGTTACTACGCCCTGATGGTTCTACTGAGTATTTATACATTAGTCCCAGTTGCCAACAAATTTATGAGCGCAAACCCGATGAAATTCAGCGCAATTCTACTTTAATGTGGGGATGGATTGATGATCCCGAACAACAGGATTTTATTCAATCTCTTTTGGCTTCCGCCCAGAATTTAACACCTTGGCAACGACAATGGCAATATCAAACTCCATCCGGGAAAACCAAATATTTATCGGCAATTGCCCACCCTCGCCCTCAACCCAATGGCGACATGATTTGGGATGGATTAATTGTAGAAAATACACCCCCTGCATCTTCTCAAGAGTGTTGCCATTGCCTTCCTAAAACTTGTGAAATTGACCGACTGAAATCTAATCAAAATCGGCAAATTTTACCTAATCACAACAAAGCTAAAATAGTTTTAGAAGAACAAGAAGAATTTTTATATAATATTTATAATGGCGTAGAACACGTTATTTTTGTTGTAGCCGTCATTAATGAAGCAGAATTTCGATGTTTAGGTTGGAATCCTAAAACCGAAAAAATCACGGGGATAAAATCTGCTGAAGTTTATGGAAAAAGCTTTTGTGAAATTTTAGGTTCACTGGAAGGAGAGAAAGTCTTAAACCATTATCGAGATTGTGTTCAAGCTAAAACCTCAATTCAATATGAGGAAGAAATATATTTTGAGGGCAGGCAAACCTTTTCTTTAACCACCCTTAATCCGATTTTAGATTCCCAAGGAAAAGTCTATCGAATTATTGGTACGTCCGTTGATATTACCCCCCGCAAAAAAGCAGAACTAGCATTACAAGAGTCACAAATTCGGTTTAAACGATTAGCCGAAAATGTACCCGGTGTTACCTATCAATATCATCAATATAATCATCAAGGACAAGGCCATTTTACCTATTTAAGCCCTAAATGTTTAGAGTTAACTGAAATTAAGCCAGAAGTCATTATAAAAAATGCTGATTTTCTTTGGAAATTAATTCACCCTGATGATGTTAATAGCTTTGTGGATTCCATGGCTGAAGCCGTAGATACAGGAAAACCTTGGCAACATCAATACCGTTTAATTACGCCTTCTGGTAAACTCAAATGGATTCAAGCCGGAGGAAGTTTAGGGAAGCAACCTGATGGCTCAATTGTTTGGGATGGTTTACTATTAGATATTAGCGATCGCAAACAAGCGGAAGAAGCATGGCAAAATTCCGAAAAGCAACTGCGAGAATTAGCCGAACGCGAAAAAATTCAAAACTGTATTGCCAATTTAATTCGTAATTCCCTAGATTGGAATAAAATTTTAGAGACAACAGTACAAGAAATTCGGCAACTTTTAAAAATTGATCGATGTTATTTTGTCGGATATCGTGCTGAATTAAATCCCCCCGAATGGGAAATTCTAAAAGAATCAAAAGCTGACTGTTTAGTCAGTATTTCTGAACTTTATCCAGGGAATGCTTTACACCCGATTAGTGATATTGTGTTACAGGGAAATATTATCCAAATTGATCAAGTTATTAGCTATAATATTCCCGCAATTCGCAATTTTTTAATGGTTTTAGAATTAGAATCCGTTTTAATTTTTCCTCTGCAAATTCAATCCGGGGAAATGGGAGCATTAGTCTTAGCCCACTGTCAAGAACCTCGTCCCTGGAAACCTCAAGAAGTGGAACTTTTGCAGTCTGTCATTAATCAGTTAGAGATTGCGATTAATCAAGCAAAACTCTATACAGAATCCCAACAATCTGCCCACATTGCTACTGCCAAAACCCAAGAATTAGAACAAACCCTTTCTCAACTCCAACAAGCTCAAATTCAATTAATTCAATCTGAAAAAATGTCTAGCTTAGGACAAATGGTAGCGGGAATTGCCCACGAAATTAATAACCCAGTTAGCTTTATTTTTGGAAATCTAACTTATGCTCAAGAATATCTGGATGATTTATTTTCTGTGATTGAACTTTATCAAAACTATTATCCCCAGCCTCCCTCGGAAATCCAAGAAAAATTAGAGGACGTTGAACTGGATTTTATTGCTGAGGATCTCCCTCGGTTATTGAATTCTATGAAAACGGGTGCAGAACGGATTCGAGATATTGTTAAATCATTAAGAATTTTCTCTCGTTTAGATGAAGCAGAATTAAAAGAT
This sequence comes from Planktothrix sp. FACHB-1365, assembly GCF_014697575.1. Taxonomy (GTDB): domain Bacteria; phylum Cyanobacteriota; class Cyanobacteriia; order Cyanobacteriales; family Microcoleaceae; genus Planktothrix. Next base: position 14,158 of record NZ_JACJSC010000025.1, read on the forward strand.
ATTGATTTACATGAAACCTTAGATAGTACCTTAATGTTATTAGAAAGTCGTTTAAAAGAACAACCCCATCATCCCGCCATTCAAGTGATTAAACAATATGGGATTTTACCTCGGATTGAATGTTATGCAGGAGAACTCAATCAAGTCTTGATGAATTTATTAACGAATGCCATTGATGCGATTGAACAACGCAATAAAAAACATTCATTTGAAGATATTATAGCTGATCCCGGAATCATTTGGATCACAACGTTATTAACCGATTCCCATCAAGTCCAAATTCGGATTGCAGATAACGGAATTGGGATGACAGCCGATGTTTTAGCTAAAATTTTTGATCCGTTTTTTACGACTAAAGATGTCGGGTTAGGAACAGGTTTAGGACTACCTACCAGTTATAAAATTATTGTTGAAAAACATGGAGGTCACTTATCTTGTATTTCAGAAATTGGGCTAGGGACAGAAATTATCATAGAGATTCCGAAACAACAACCCATCGGTCACTATAGCGCTACGCACTAGGGAACAGGGAACAGGGAACAGGGAACAGAGACGAAAATAAAAAAGTAGGGATAAAACACGTCTTATCCCTACCCATGAATTTAGATATTTGTTAACTGTTAACCTGATCAAGCGGAACATCCCTCTGGAGTATAAAGTTTTAAATATTTCCCCGAAATCCAACCATAGGCTTTTTTCTCATCATTGAGTGGTTTCGCTAACCACCATAATTCTTGATTGTAGGTACATTCAATTAATTCGACATCAACATGATTAGCAATTTGATAAATTACATTATTAGAATCAACATAAGGCGCGGAACGAACATTCAGTTTACTATCCGTTGATAGATTAACCGTTGCGAATTCTCTATCCGAGAAAACCACAGTAGCATGGGGTTTATACACATACCAAACCATACTTTTATCTTTTCCACTTCCTAAAGAGGCGACTAATGTAATTTTGTAATGATCTGAATTATAATCTTCATAATCTTGGATGATTAAGCGACTTCCCAAAGGGAAATTAATTTTTTGGGATTCTGTTAAGGTAGAAGAATCCACAGGACGTAATTTTAATAAAGTGGTATGGGTAATAATTAATCGCATTTTGGTTTCCGGTGTAATATAATCGTGACTTCACCAACAATATCAGGAATTCAGGAGAATTTTCAGACTCAAGGGGGAACAGGGATAGGACGATGATTTTCCAGTTCCAGTCATAAACTAGAGATATATAGCAATAATCGTAGGGGCGAGGCGCGCCTCGCCCCTACACACTGAATTTGTACCCATTTTTTAGGGTTAATAATCTTGATCATTATGAGTGTACAATTCATTTACAATTGCTATACAAACTTAACTTACGGGTTTCCAGGTTCCATGAAATCCATTAGGAACAACACTGGGTAATCCTAACCGACATAAGGGTTCAGCATCTAAATGTTCTGCATCAAAAACCCAAACTTCACTAGAATTTTGATGACCATCATAAACAACCGTTAACACCCATCCTTGTTGGGGGTTATCCTTATTGTGAACAAAAAGAGGTTCCATCGGATAACGATTTTCGCCTAAATTTGCTGCTTGTAACCTTTGGGTTTGAGGGTTAAATCGTGCAATAGAACCAAACATTTCCACCGCAGAATTAACTCCAGGTTGATGAATCGATAAATAGGTATAGTGCGCTTTTTTGCCAACCTCTTGCGGGGAAACGGTGGGAAATTCACAATGACGGTCTAAGAGTTCTTCTAATTGTAGGAGCTTACCCGTTTGGGGTTGTAAAACCATCCGCCATAACGTTGATATCGATAGGGTGTGAGTCTTTCCAGTAGCGACTTCTTTTAAATATTGATTGGTTTGAAAATCGGGAAAACGGGCAAAATCTACTATAACGGTTCCATCTCCCTCAACATAACCATTACTAAAATGCCACTGAAACCAAGGTTCGGTTTCAATTCGATTCACTAAGTTTAGGGTATGACGATCAATAATTAAAATTTGGGTAGGAGTTTTTTGAGGTTGCCATTGAAATGCTTCACTAAAAGGTTTTAACTGAAACAAAACAGGTAATAGGTTTAATCGTAAGGGAGGAATAACAACAATTAAATATTGACCCGCGAGGACAAAATCATGAATTAAACAAATCCCATCTAAAGGAATTTTATTGTGTTGTATAATTTTTCCGGTGCGATCGCTTCGATATAACATTAACTGAGGTGCACCTGCCAAAACTTGCCCAAAATTAAAAATATCTCCCGTTTCAGGATCAATTTTAGGATGGGCAGAATAGGGCATATTGTCGGTTAACTCGGTGAGGTTATCGAGTCCCAAAGTTTCTAAAGTTTGTAAATCTAACCCATGAGGTTGCCCTCCTTCCCACAAGGCTAATAATTTATCAGGTAAGGCTAAAACCGAAGTATTGGCGGCATTTTTTAACGGTTTGGTGAAGCGTTCCCAAAGGTTTCCACAAGGGGTCATTCCATAGCCCCCATACATTAAACGATTTTTCTGTTCTTCCTGTTGATAGCCTGCGGTTTTGACATAACGATAAACTCCCGTTGCGCCTGCGTTGGTGAAATGAACTGCTAAAATAGCCCCATCGCCATCAAACCAATGTCCCACTCGCCGTCCACCCCGTTCCAACCGTCCAGGGCCATTGCGATAGAGAGACCCCCTTAAACCAGAGGGGAGTTTTCCCGACAAAACGGGTAAGGGTGTGGGGGGAAATTCAGCCGCAGGGGTGGCAAACTGTTGTGACCAGGTGGGTTGAGGAGTTGTTTGTATCATCACAATCACACCGGACAGCATCCGGTTAAAACTTTAGTTACACTCCGAATAATTGTCGCTGAATTTGCTAAAATCTACAGGATTGTCCTGATTATGTTTTGTAATTATCCTTGAACCAAGCTATCAATCTGCCGAAAGTAGATGACTTTTTAGAAGAATTGGCAGCCATTCAACAAACTGGCTCCAAGCGCATTGCTTTGTTGGGTTCCCGTCATATTCCCCTAACCCATCAGAACCTAATCGAGATGATGAGTTATGCCTTAGTTTTAGAAGGCAATCATTTGATTACATCCGGTTCAACGGGGACGAACTCGGCCGCTATAAAAGGAGCAATGCGGGCTGACCCTAATTTGTTAACGGTGATTTTGCCGCAAAGCATGAAGCGTCAGCCGAGAGAATCTCGTAAACAGCTAGAACAGGTCATTCATGTTGTGGAAAATCCCAAGGGGGATGATTTATCCTTAGCTGAAGCCAGTGCACTGTGTAACCAAGAAATTATTTCTCGGTGTCAACAGTTAATTTGCTTTGCCTATCATGAAAGTGTTACCCTCCTGAACACCTGTGAAGAAGCGGAGAATCAGCGCAAAATTGTGACGCTGTTTTATTTGGATTAAAAAGGGGAACCCTTAATGATGCTCAATGGGAAACTTGGGCGCATCAAAATGCCTTTGAAACCGATAGGGCGATCGTTGTTAAACTGGGGTAAAATGCTGATTTTTCAGGGGCTATAATCTTTGAAATTAATTAAATTTTACCCAAAAAACAGCGATCGCAATATCTGTACAGGAATTTTATTGATTGTGAGTTGACTGAGTGTTAATCCGGTTTGTCTAGGATAAAATCACTCAAGTTTTGTTGTTAACCTTTGAATTGATTATGGCTTCTACTTATTCATTTGATGTTGTCAGTGATTTTGATCGTCAGGAATTAGTGAATGCGGTTGATCAAACAGAACGGGAAATTAAAAGCCGTTATGATTTGAAAGATACTAAGACCACGATAGAATTAGGGGAAACAGCCCTTATTATTAATACTGATAGTGAGTTTACCCTAGATGCTATTCATACGATTTTACAAACAAAATCTGCCAAGCGGAATCTATCTTTAAAAATTTTTGATTTTGGAAAAGTAGAATCCGCTAGTGGGAATCGAGTTAGACAGGAAATTAAACTCAGAAAAGGTTTAACTTCAGAGGTAGCTAAACAAATCACGAAGTTAATTAAAGATGAGTTTAAGAAAATTCAAGCTTCGATTCAAGGGGATTCTGTTCGAGTGACGGCTAAATCTAAAGATGATTTACAATTGGTGATTCAACGCCTCAAACAAGAAGATTATCCGGCTGCTTTACAGTTTACTAATTATCGATAATTGAGTAATAAAGATCAAGCAGGAAACCGGATATCAATTAACTGTTGAACCTGAGAGTTTCAGGAAGATCAATTGAGGAATTAGGATACACCTTTAACCGTTGCAATCACCCAATCAAAGGTGTGAAGAACTTCTTGTAAGACCGATTGATCTTGGAGGCTAGATAACTGTAGGGTTGGTTCTCGGTATTCTGTCCGTTCTAGGGGAAGAGATAAACCAATCGCACTCAATTTATTTCTGAGTTCCAACCATTTTTCCTGTTGATCAAAAGGAGGTTGAGAACCGTATTTATTAGACGAAATTTCTAAACGTCCTGAAATATCAACGGTAAATAATTTTAAAGGTTTTCGACCTTTAGATTGTAGTAAAGCGGTAAACCCTCCATAGAGATCTCCTGTTCCCCACTGAATGATAACTTCAGGTTCTTGACGTTTGGCCCAGTTGTGAATTTCTTCAGCCATTTCTGCTTCATCGCCACCCCGACGTACCTGGAATTCTTCAAAAAAGGAAACTTCATCCCAACGACGGCGTTCTCCCATCGCACTCAATTTTTTTTGTTGAGCTTCTGCTGTTTGACCAATTAACCGAGGAACTAAGGTTTTTAAGCCCTCTTGACTGACATATTGTTTAATTTCTAACGCTAAAACTTCCACTAAATCTGTTTGTTTATTCAGAAATTCTACAACCCGTCTTAAGGGATTAGCAATATCATCCGCCACAAACACTAAACGTAGTTTTCCAGCTTGCAAATTCGTTCTGACTTTTTGCCAAAATCCATCTTCATTGAGATCAGAACCGAGAAATTCTTCAAAGACTTGTTCGGGATCTCGACCTTGTTCTCGACAGTTTGCTTCAAATTGAGCAATAATAGATTCTATCGGCCAATAAAAAGCTAAATTCGCCGCATAATCTAACATTTGACCGATCATTTTTTGTCGCCCTTCCGCATTGCGACTGCGTTTAACGACAACAATGGTAGGGATAGAATCTTGATCCAAAAATAAATGATCAACTGACCAGCGACTGCCATCATCTTCCTCAGCCGGAATGGTAATATCTCGTGCAATTAATAACCAGCGTCGAGACGTTACCCGATCAACTTCATCCCCAGCTAAAAGATTAGGATAGGTTTCTAATAATTCTTGTATTTGATCTTCAGAATCATAAGGCTGTTCCATCAGTTCCACCAGCCGATCATCATCCTGAATGAGATAAATCCCTCCACCCATAATTATTTACCTTTTTAATTTCTAGGTTAGGTTATTTTTAAGGCTTAATATTCCCCTGTAAACACCCGTTGTGCTGGCCCTGTCATGTACAAATGTTGATCGTGATTTGACCATTCAATGTCAAGACAACCTCCGGGTAATTCCACTGTAACAACAAAATCGCAATTTCCGGTTAAAACTCCAGCCACCACAGATGCACAAGCTCCCGTTCCACAGGCTAGAGTTGCACCCGCGCCGCGTTCCCAGACTCGCATTTTAATATAATTTCGGTTGACAACTTGAATAAATTCAGTATTTGTCCGTTCAGGAAAAACAGAATGATGTTCAAATAAAGGGCCGATTTCCCCAAGTTTAATCGCCGAAACATCCTCAACAAAGGTAATACAGTGGGGGTTTCCCATACTGACACAGGTAACATTCCAAGACTGTCCCGCCACTTCTAAGGGAATATTAACGACTTTTTCATCAGCAGCGGCTAAGGTGGTGGGGATTTCTTGAGCGAGGAGTCGGGGGAGCCCCATATCCACTTTAACTTGACCATTGGGTTGTAATTGGGGGGTAATCACACCCGCTAAGGTATCGATTTTATAACTCACGGGGTCGGTGATCTCCTGGCGATTTTCTAATTCAGCAATAAATTTGGCTAAACAGCGAATCCCATTGCCACACATCTGAGGTTCGGAACCATCAGAGTTAAAAATTCGCATGGTATAGTCAGTGGTGGAGGTTCCGGGTAGGGCAAAGATGACTCCATCGGCCCCAATGCCAAAATTGCGATCGCACAGTTCTACGGCTTGTTCTGGGGTGATCAAGGGTTCTGATTGATGACGATTATCAATCAAGATAAAATCATTGCCTAAACCGTGATATTTCGTAAATTGAATCGTCATTGATGCCTCCACTGCTATCCTTAACATTATCCGTTTTAACCTTGGAAGTCGGGTGAGCAACAGATTGGAAATCCGGGATGGCTCACTCTTTCCTATTATGGTTTGTAACGCTGACTTTTAAACAACTCCTTATGTCTGAATTCAATACTGATTTACCCAGCATTCGCAAAGTTCAAAGCTATACGAAGGATAAAAACGCCGTCGAAATCAAACTCCTCACCAATGATATTCTCGAAGGAACGATTTTGTGGCAAGACCCAAACTGTCTGTGTCTACAAGATCAAAACAACCAACAAATCCTAATTGGCCGTCATGCGATCGCCTTCATCCGTGCTAAGTAGGGGACAAGGGGATGGGGGGACGAGTTGATCGGCTCGTAACTCTTAACTTTTACACTGATAACTGATAACTGATAACTGATAACTGACAACTCCCTGATAATGTCAAAATGGGGAGTGTAGCCTTGCGTTAGGGACAATTTGGAATCGTGGTTTTTAAAATTGGTTTATTAGGACTGGGAACCGTTGGGACGGGAACCGTTGAAATTTTGTTGAACCCAGAAGGTCGTCATCCGTTGCTATCGGAGTTAAGTTTGCATCGGGTGGGGGTGCGATCGCTGTCTAAACCCCGGAGTGTGAATATACCCGAATATTTATTAACAACGGATTTAGAAGAAATTGTCATTGATCCGGCGGTTGATATTGTTGTGGAATTAATTGGCGGTTTGGAACCCGCGCGATCGCTAATTTTACAAGCGATTGAAAACGGCAAACACGTTGTTACTGCTAATAAAGCCGTGATTTCCCGCTATGGTAGTGAAATTTTTGATGCGGCGAATGAAAAAGGCGTTTATGTTCTTTTAGAAGCCGCTGTTGGGGGGGGAATTCCGGTGATTCAACCCTTAAAACAGTCGTTAGGCGCAAATCGAATTCATAAAGTCACGGGAATTATTAATGGCACGACTAACTATATTTTGACCCGGATGAAAAATGAAGGGGCAGATTTTGCTGATGTTTTAGCGGATGCTCAACGCTTAGGCTATGCAGAAGCTGATCCCACCGCCGATATTGATGGGTTGGATGCTGGGGATAAAATTGCAATTCTGGCTTCTTTGGCTTTTGCAGGCCGAATTAAATTAGAACAAGTGTACTGTGAAGGCATTAGAAAAGTTACGGCGACGGATATTACCTATGCGGAAAAGTTGGGATTTGTGATTAAGTTACTCGCGATCGCCGCGCGAGATCCCCACGCTACTCCTGAACAGGATTTATTATCCGTTCGAGTCCATCCCACGTTAGTTCCTAAAGTTCATCCGTTAGCGAGTATTAATGATGTTTACAACGCGATTTTAGTTGAAGGTGAACCCATTGGACAGGTGATGTTTTTTGGACGGGGAGCGGGAGCAGGGCCAACGGCAAGTGCTGTCGTTTCCGATTTGTTAAATATTGTCGCTGTTCTGCAAATGCAAGAAGCAGAAATCGTGAGTCCTGTTGTTACCCATGAAATGATGAGTTGTACCCATCAACATTATTGTAAAATTGCACCGATGGAGGATTTAATTACCCGGTTTTATGTTCGTTTTCTGACAAAAGATTCTCCGGGGGTGATCGGAAACATCGGAACCTGTTTCGGCCAACATAACGTTAGTTTAGAGTCGATTGTTCAAACGGGATTTCAGGAAAACTTAGCGGAAATAGTCGTCGTGACTCATGATGTTCTGGAGGGGAATTTCCATCAAGCGTTAAATGAAATTAAAAGCCTAGATTCAATTGATAGTATTCCGAGTATTTTACGGGTGCTATAGCAGTTTTATTGCTCATTTCCAGAAATCGGGTTTCTGAAATAAAAATCTTGATATCAGCCTTTACAAAAGCTGAGAAACCCGGTTTTTGGATTAAATAGGGCTTGCTGAAAAAGTAACAGAAAAGGAAAAGAATGATTCACTAGCTGAGGAATTTAATTATTATCAGTGTAATTATTATCACTATTTTTATCCGTCTGACAATCAGGTATCGAGAGTTCAGGAAGTTCTGATGTGGGGATTTTTAGATTAAAATGAAAGACGATTTGATGTTGTTCAATATAATATTGAGTTATATTAATAACGCTTTGTTCAGGCAATAAAGTTTTAACAGCAACTTTCTCTAACTTTGATTTATAACCGGATTCATCCAGCCATTCATAAATCTTACGCCAATTTTCTACTTTTTCAGTTTTATCTAACAAATATTTAACATATTTATAAATGGTTGCACATAAATCTGATTCGACGCCCCTGGGAATTTTATCTAATTTTTCGGCAATTTCCGAGGGACTACAGCCAGACAATAACCCTCTTAAGTGAGCTTTTTCAATCGGAGTCAGAGGTTTTCCCTTAGCCGATGCTAAGTCAGCATAAAGACTTTCTAAATCCCACTCCTGGGCCGCTTGGCTGAACATTTTGTCCACTTGAGCCATATTTCGGGTATAAAAAACATCTAACGTAATTCTAACATAAATTCTAACGTTAGTCAGTAGACAATTAGAAGCTAGTTAATTTATTATCAGTTATAGCAGAGTTTGACAAGCCAGAGAAAGAGAGGAAACCTATGCCAACAGGGGATATAGCGGATTTTGCAATTAACCAGGAACCACGCTGTCCAGTTGTTCTGTTACTGGATAACTCAGGTTCGATGTCTGGTCAACCCATCCAACAGTTAAATCAGGGGGTTGCCGTGTTTAAGCAATCCGTAGATGAAGATGCACTAGCCAAAGTGAGAGTAGAGGTAGCAGTGATTTCCTTTGGCCCAGTGGTAATGCGTCAAGATTTTGTGACAATCGACCAATTTGTCCCTCCACAGCTACAAGCACAGGATTTAACCCCGATGGGAGAAGCGATCAATTATGCTTTGGACTTACTAGAAAATCGCAAAGCTGATTATATAAACAGTGGTACTCAGTATTACCGACCTTGGGTTTTTCTGATTACAGATGGTTCTCCCACAGATAACTGGCAAAACGCTGCACAACGAGTCAGACAGGGTGAGAATGATAAGAAGTTTTCCTTTTTTGCAGTTGGTGTTCAAAATGCAGATACGAAAATTTTAAGTCAAATTGCTCCTGTCAGTCGTCCACCATTATTGCTCAATGGTCTTGATTTTAAATCGATGTTCTTATGGCTGAGTCAATCTATGAAACAAGTTTCTCATAGTCAACCTGGAGCAACAACAATGGTACAAACTGCACCTGTAGGATGGGGTCAGGTAGCAACCTAATAGAGTGAGGAAATTTCATGTCTTGGAAAGCGATCGCTTGTTCTGAAACAGGTACAAGCCATCAAAAATTAAGCTTACCCTGTCAGGATTACGCTAACTTTATCAAAGTCAGTGATTTGGGGGAAATTGTCAATAATGGTGACATTATTATTGCTGCTGTATCCGATGGGGCTGGGAGTTGCAAACATTCTGATGTCGGTTCTCAGTTAGCAGTTACAACAGCCCTAAACTATTTACAAAAATGGCCTAAATGGTTAAAAGATGAGCAGAAAGATTCATCACCAGAAATCTTAAAAGAGTATGCTGAAAAAGTCTTTAAACAAACTTTAGGAGCAGTTAAAAAAGCGTTTGATGCAGAAGCGGAAAATAGAAAATGTTTTCCAAAAGATTTATCCTGCACTTTGCTAGTTGTGGTTGCTACTCCTGATTGGCTTGCCGCTATGCAGATTGGGGATGGTTTTATTGTGATTCAACAACCCGAATCAGAATATCAATTACTGTTTCATCCCAGTAAAGGAGAGTATGCGAATGAAACAACTTTTGTAACTGCCTCAAATGCTTCACAGATGATGCAAGTTCAGATATCATTTGGGGCGCAAGAGTTTATTTGTGCTTCTACTGATGGACTCGAAAGACTAGCAATCAATATAAAAGATTGGCTGCCACACCCGCCTTTTTTTGAGATGTTTAAAAAGGCATTAGAAAGTCGGTCAGAAGAGGAAGAAAAAAAATCTACACAGGAATGGTTAGACTCAGAGAGTGTTAACAGCAGAACCGATGATGATAAAACTCTATTATTATGTTGGTATGACCGTGGCTTAAAAACTCTTCCTCCTAATGGGGGTGAAAAATCCGGTTCCTTGAAGAAACCCGATAGTTTGGGCAGACTTAAAGGAAATACACACGACAATAATATAGATTCTAATTTATTAATTATCAATGTTTTATTAGGGATTGTCTGGAACGCCCTTTACCACGATTTATTTGTAGATAGAACAATTGATCATGTTTATTTAAGATTAATTTTTGCTTTCTTGATCGCTACTCTACTTGCTGTAATTATCTTGATAATTAACTGGAATATATATAAAAAAGTTAAACTCAATAATTCTAAAACAGAAAAAATAAAAATAAAATTATTAGTTTTTTCCGTAATTATTTCTGTTTTTGGTTTGAGCTTAGGCGGGATATTGTATTACTCAATTTATGAATATATTTTGTTACCTTTATCACAATGAAAAATTTGACTTAAAGCTAAATTATTATGGCTAGTTACTTTTACGGTAAAAATCAATCTATCTCTCTCGTTAAACAAATAGGTCAAGGAGGTGAAGGTACTGTTTGGACAACAAATCGGCGAGGATACCTAGCAAAAATATATCATAAAATTAGTCAGGATAAAGTTAAAAAACTTGAATTAATGATTGCGAACCCGCCAAACAATCCAACTGCGGGTCAAAATCATATTTCCATTAGCTGGCCTACTGATTTAATTAAGGATCACCAAAAACGATGTGTAGGCTTCTTGATGCCACAGATTACTGATGCTAAAGAAATGATCTGTGTCTATCTCCCTGCAAATAGGATTCAGAAAGCTCCTAGATTTAACTGGTATTGTCTGCATATCATCGCTTTAAATTTTATTTCTATTATTAAAGAGATTCATGATAAAAATTATATTATTGGAGATATTAATACTAAAAATATTCTAGTTAATGATTGCAGTTTAGTTTCTTTAATTGATACTGATTCTTTTCAAGTTACGGACTCTCAAACAGGTGATGTTTATCGTTGTTCGGTCGGTGTAGAAGGTTTTATACCTCCTGAATTAATTGGTCAAGATTTCTCTAAATTGACACAATTCCGATCTCATGATCAATTTCGATTAGGGGTAATGATTCACTATCTACTGTTTGGTTATCATCCCTTTATGGGGAAATGGACAGGTTCGGGAGATCCACCCGGACAAAATGAATCGATTAGTAAAGGTTATTGGCCTTATGGAAATAATAGTCTTTTAAAACCCAGCCCGAATACAATTCCTATTGATGTTGTACATCCTAAACTTAAAAAATGCTTTCTCAAATGTTTTAATGACGGTCATCAATCCCCTTCTTCTCGTCCATCCCCTGAAAATTGGTTGAATGCTTTACAGGTTGCTATCAATGATTTAGTTGTTTGTAATACAAATAAAAATCATATCTATAGTAAACATTATGGTCGTTGTTATTGGTGCGAGCGCGCTAATACTTTAAACGTTGATATTTTTCCATCTGTTCAAAATCCTATTCATCCTAAACCGCTAAGGTCACCATCTCCCCCACCACCTCCACCAACTCCAACACCTCAACCGCCACCACCAACTCCAACACCTCAACCGCCACCACCACCAACACCGTCGCCATCTCCCCGACCCAAACTAAAAACTCTCCAACCTATGTGGAAAACCGCAGCTATTATTTCTACAACCATTGCTACAACTTTAGCAGGTTTATCTCTCTTTCAATATTACGAAAGAAATCAAATTATTAAGCAAATTGAACAATTAAGAAAACAAAATAATCTTTCCTCTGGACAATGGAACTTATCATCATCTTACTCGTTTGAGTCTGAGTTAGAAAATTTTGGGAATATTATTGAAGGTGAAAAACCTTTGATTTACTTTGACTTAGATGAGTTAGTCAAGGAAATGCAAAAAAAAACTACGTCCTTAGATGATAATATTGAAAAACTTAAAGATAATATTAATAACTTGGAAAGTGTAAATGATGATTTAGAAGATAAAAAGAATTCTCTACAAAACCGTATCAATGAACTTGAAAAATATACTTATGTCAAATTTTGTAATAACACCTCTTATTCAATCATAGACGTAGCATTCGCGTACTGGGATGGAACCGGATTACGATCAAGGGGTTGGTTTTCTGTTAAATCAGGAGAATGTAGTGAAGAAGTTAGTGTAGCTCAAAACTATAATGGTAATGTTTATGTCTATGGAATGTACTATCGGGGTGTACATGAATGGGGAACCGGACAATACTCTTTTTGTGTAGATATAGTTTACGGGTTCAGTATTTCCGAAAGTGATAAAGTAAGTTGTACAGGGACTAATCAGAAAAGAGTAACAATGAGTGAATTTTCTGTATCCCCTGGTACAAATACTTGGAATCTTTCTCCGTAGGGATTTAATCATAAGGTAAAGCGTGAGTGCTGTCAGAAACCGGGTTTCTCAACAAATCTTGATAGGATACAATTAACTTTAATTAGAAACCCGGTTTCTTAAGTGTTTGCGATCGCCCAGAAATCGGGTTTCTCAACAAATCTTGATAGGATACAATTAACTTTAATTAGAAACCCGGTTTCTTAAGTGTTTGCGATCGCCCAGAAATCGGGTTTCTTAACAAATCTTGATAAGATACAATTAACTTTAATTAGAAACCCGGTTTCTTAAGTGTTTGCGATCGTCCAGAAACCGGGTTTCTTAACAAATCTTGATAGGATACAATTAACTTTAATTAGAAACCCGGTTTCTTGATTGTTTGCGATCGCCCAGAAACCGGGTTTCTCAACAAATCTTGATAGGATACAACTAACTTTAGTTAGAAACCCGGTTTCTTGAGTTTTTTTAATCCTCTGGCTCATCATCCGATAAAATATATTCATCCTCAAAAATCTCTGACCAAGACAGTGAGGTTAATCGACATTTTTTCCCCATTTCATCCTCAGCATCCTTTACCGCATTCTCAAAGCATTTTTCCCAAATAGACTCAAGAAAATTACGATTCAAACTGGGCATTTCTTCTTGACTTTCCTGAATTTCTCGACGGGCAGAACGAATACTAATCGTCCAACTAGCACTGCGTTTTTCAGGTTGACATTTCCACTTAATAACATGAAGCATTAAACGAATTAACTGGCTTTTTACGGCTCTTTTTTCAGTTCTTCCCATTGCTTCAATTAAAGATTCTAAACCTTCTGTTGCTTCCATAGATTTTCCTTCTTTGAGAAGTTTATGGACGTTGACAGCCGTTTGATAATGAGAACACACTGCTAACCAGTCCCAATCTTGTTTAGTCAGCATGACTATTTCCTTGATATTACTAATATTGATCAATTTATCATACCTAAGCTGACTGGTGATAGCTGTGGGAGAGCAATTTCTGTTATATTTGAAGTGTAGGAGTTTCCAATAGATTAACAATGAACGTAACAGATTTGTTTCCCGCCTTGCGAAACTTACCCCGTATCGACAAATTAAAAGTCATGCAGTTTCTAGTTTTGGAATTAGCAAAAGAAGAAAATCCATCGTTAGAACAAGGTGCAACTTATGAGATTTGGTCACCCCTGAATTCTCATGAAGCTGCCCATCAACTCGCTCAACTTTTAGAAGAAGACAAATTAACAAAAAATGCGTAATGCTCAAAGGTTTCCTTTATATTACAGATAATCTCAATTAGAAATCCAGTTTATTGATTGTTTGCGATCGCCCAGAAACCGGGTTTCTTAACAAATCTTGATAGGATACAATTAACTTTAGTTAGAAACCCGGTTTCTTGAGGTTTTTTACTACTATTCAGAAATTGATGAATCTAATAAAAAACAGGATTTATAGCTATTATCTAGGAAATAAAACTATCCTATTTTTACTACAAAACCCTGTTTCTATATAACTCTAGTTTGACTGAGGCTAAATTCTATTAAGCAACAGGCGCACGTTCAGGTACAATAAAGGTTTTATCACCGGATAATTCAAAAATTTCATGAACGGCTTTTAACGCTTCTACGCCTTGGTCTTCATCCACTAAACAACTAATTTTAATTTCAGAAGTCGCAATCATTAAAATATTAATATTGCGGTTTGCTAAAGCTTCAAACATTTTAGCAGCAACCCCTGGATGATGAATCATTCCTGAACCCACTACACTGACTTTAGCAATGGATTTATTCACAATAATTTCACTATAACCCAATTCAGATGAGGCTTGTGTTAAAATCTTTTCAGCTTCATCAGCATCCCCTTGGGCGACCGTAAAAGCAATATCCCGTGCTAAAATTCCGTTGATTTGATGACAGCGTTGGGATTGAATAATCATATCCACACTAATATTATGATCCGCTAAAATAGAGAATATTTTGGCTGCCATCCCTGGACGATCTGGAATATGGCGAATGGCTAAACGAGCTTGTTTAATATCTAACGCCACACCTCGAACCGGAGGTAAACTGGGATCAATAGGCGGTTTTTCTAGCTCAAAATTGCTAGTAATTTTACAATCAGAACTAATTTCAAAAGATTGACATAAGGCGGTAACTGCTTGTTGACAATCTTCGGCTGCAATGACACAACTCACTTTAACTTCTGAAGTTGAAATCATCTGAATATTAATACCCGCTTCTGCTAAAGTATTAAACATTTGAGACGCAACTTTTGGCCGTCCAATCATTCCCGCGCCGACAATACTGACTTTAGCAATAGGGGTGTCATCTCCAGTTACTTCAGCATTACCTAGATCAGAATGATTCGGTTTTCCTAAAGCGGGTAATAAAGCATCAGCAACGGCGATCGCTTTAGTAAAATAATCTCGTTCTACAGTAAAGGTAATATCATTACTATTCCCTTCATGAATGGATTGAATAATTAAATCCACATCTAAATTTTGTACCGCAATTCCTCCAAATAATTTAGCAGCAATGCCGGGGCGATCGGGTATTCTTAATAAAGAAACTGCGGCTTGATTTCTATCAAATTCGACACCATCTACCGGACGGGCTAATTCTAATCCTTCTAAGGGTCGGGGTTGAGGTTTAGGGGCGATGACTTTCGTTCCGGGGTCATCTGTCCAACTGGAACGCACGACTAAAGAAACCCCATAATTGCGGGCAATTTCTACCGCACGAGGATGTAAAACTTTCGCCCCTAAACTAGCGAGTTCTAACATCTCATCACAGGTAATTTCTGTCATTAATTGAGCATTGGGAACTAAGCGAGGATCGGTGGTTAAAATCCCTGGAACATCGGTATAAATTTCACATACATCTGCTTTTAAAGCGGCTGCTAACGCCACAGCAGAGGTATCAGACCCCCCTCGTCCTAATGTTGTAATTTCCAAATCATCTTGACTACTTACCCCTTGAAATCCGGCGACAACCACCACTTGTCCTTGATTTAAGTGGCGTTCCATGCGTTGAGTTTCAATACTTAAAATTCGGGCGCGAGTGTGTTCAGCTTCAGTCACAATTCCAACTTGAGCCCCGGTTAAAGAAATCGCAGGTTGTCCTAATTCCTGCAATGCCATACTTAATAAAGCAATACTGACTTGTTCTCCCGTAGAGAGTAACATATCCATTTCTCGACGGTTGGGAGTTGGAGAAATTTGTTGAGCTAAACTTACTAATTGATCAGTGGTTTTTCCCATTGCAGAAACAACGACAACCACTTGATGATCTTGGGCTGTTTTTATTACCCGTTGAGCAACGGATTGAATGCGTTCAACGGAACCGACAGAACTACCACCGTATTTTTGAACAATCAGCATATTAACTTCAGAATTAGCAATGGGAAAGGTCGAATTAAACTGAAAAATCAGAAGTTTTAGCCTGTGAAATTAAAGCGAATTCGCTTAATTGAACAGCAGGATAAATCAGCCTTTTGTATTTTACAGGATAAGACGAGAAAATTATCCTTAAGTTTCAAGAAAATTGTTTAAGAAATTTGGGACTGATAGAAGAAAAGTTAAGGTTCCCGGTTATGATAGCCTAGCAGAGAGAGAAGGAACCTGAAGGACTTGATCAGCTAGATTGTTAAATGTTAAATTTTTTACAGAATCTCGCTACTGTCCCCCGCGTTCTTTCGGAAATCTACGCCGACTTGGGATTTTAAGATGAATGACGCAGGTTCACTTACCCAGTTACCAGAGGGAAAACATGATCAAAATTAATCACCCGATGTTTCAGAAACTTCCTCTTCGCATTATTCTGATTGTTCCCTTTGTTTTACAAATTTTTATAGCGGTTGGTTTGACGGGATATTTATCTTTAAGAAATGGTCAAAAAGCAGTCAATAATTTAGCAATTCAATTACAAAATGAAGTCAGTAGTCGCATTTCTCAACATTTAAGTAGTTATCTTTCAATTGCTCCTCAACTCAATCAAGTCAATGCTCATGCGATCGCTATGGGAACAATTACGCCCAATAATTTAACTCAAATGGGGCAATTTTTTTGGCAACAGCGAATCAGCTTTAATATTGGTTATGTTTTGTTTGGAACACCCACGGGAAAATTTTCCAGTATTGGCAATTATTTTGGAGATCAAAGAATTACCTTTGATACGGTAGATTCTCAAGCTTACAGTGATGGTAGAGACTATGTTTATGAAATGAATAATCGCGGTCAAATCACCCAACTTTTATATAAAAGTGCAGAGGATTATTTCTTTCAAAAAGAAGGATGGTATGCTGCTGGAGCCACATTAGGAAAACCTACTTGGAGTCAAGTTTATAACTGGGAAGTTGAACCCTATAATCTTTGCATCGCAGCGAGTTATCCCTTATTTGATAATAATCAAAAATTAACGGGGGTCTTAGGTGTAGAAATGCGATTATCGCAATTACATGATTTTTTGCAAAAATTGAAAGTCAGTTCTTCCGGTAAAACCTTTATTATAGAACGGAATGGATTACTAATTGCTAGTTCTACTGATGAACAACCTTTTCGCATCAAACCTGGAGAAAAACCGCAACGATTAAAAATTACAGAGAGTCAAGAACCGTTAATTAAAGCAACAGCTAATTATTTAGACTCTCAAATTAAAGATTTGAAAACAATCAAAACTATTCAACAACTTAACTTTTCTTTAAAAGGTCATCAACAGTGGGTTCAAATTACACCTTGGCAAGATGAATTGGGGTTAGATTGGCTAGTCGTTGTGGTTGTACCAGAGTCCGATTTTATTGGAGAAATTGATGCCAATACTCGAACTACAATTTTACTTTGTTTTGGGGCATTAATTTTAGCAATTATATCAGGAATTTATACCACCCATTACATTACCCAACCCATTTTACGCTTAAGTTCTGCATCTAAAATGATTGCAACATCGGCTCAAAAGGGGTTGAGCGGTGACTTAGTTAAAACCAGAGTCGAAGAACCTAAAATCAAAGAATTAGGCGTTTTAGCTCGCTCCTTTAATCAAATGAGCCAAGAATTACAGGATTCTTTTGGTGCTTTAGAACAGACCAATAAAGTATTAGAAAAACGAGTGGAAGAACGAACGGCTCAACTCACAATAGCAAAGGAAAAAGCGGATGCTGCTAACCAAGCTAAAAGTGAATTTCTAGCCAATATGAGCCATGAGTTACGCACCCCATTAAACGGAATTTTGGGCTATGCTCAAATTTTAGGACAATTGGAACCCCTGACGGAAAAAGGACGCAAAGGAGTAGATATTATTCAGCAATGTGGTTATCATCTTTTAACCCTGATTAATGATGTTTTAGATTTATCCAAAATTGAAGCTCGAAAACTAGAACTCTACCCAACTGATTTCCATTTTCCTGCTTTTTTAGAAGGGGTTGTTGAAATTTGTAATATTAAAGCTCAACAAAAAGGAATTCAATTTAATTATAGACCCCAAGAAAATCTTCCCATTGGGATTCGCGCTGATGAGAAACGTCTGAGACAAGTGTTAATTAATTTATTAGGAAATGCGATTAAATTTACGGACAAAGGAAGCGTAACCTTTTCAATTCAAGCCACACCGATTCCCCCAAATTCAAGGTATCGCCTACATTTTCAAATTAAAGATACCGGAGTGGGGATGACATCAGAACAATTAGAGCGAATTTTTCTTCCTTTTGAACAAGTGGGAGAAACAAAGAAAAATACAGAAGGTACAGGCTTGGGATTAGCAATTAGCCAAAAAATTGTTACCTTAATGGGAAGTCAGCTTCAGGTACAAAGTCAATTAGAAGCAGGCAGTATTTTCTGGTTTGATGTGGAATTACCCGAAGCCAAAGAATGGGCAAATACCGCTCGTAATATTCGCAAAGGAAAGGTTACGGGATATCAAGGAGAACCAAAAAAGATTTTAATTGTTGATGATAATTGGGCAAATCGTTCGGTAATTGTAAACTTATTAGAGCCGATTGGGTTTGAAGTCATAGAAGCGAATAATGGTCAAGAAGGATTGGAAAAAGCAATAGTTATTTCCCCCGATTTTATTATTACTGATCTGATCATGCCTGTTATGGATGGGTTTGCGTTTATTGATCAGTTACGTCAATTGCCTAAACTCAAAGATATTGTAATTATTGCTTCCTCAGCTAGTGTATTTGATAGTGATCAACACCGCAGTTTAGATGCGGGAGCTAATGCGTTTTTACCCAAGCCTGTTTCCGCAGATCTCTTACTCGAATTATTACAAATTCACCTGAAGTTAGAATGGATTTATCTTTCCTCTGAATCTCCAATTTTGGATCAGAATCCACCTTCCCATTCTCAGCCGGAAACTCCAAAAATCCCATCTGAAATCTTATCAAATTTGTACGAATTAGCTCAAGAAGGAGACGTAGATGGTATACTAGAAGAAGCTCATTTGATCCAAACTCATGATCCGATTTATTTTGCTTTCACTCAACAAGTGATCCAGCTTGCGGAAAATTTTCAACTCAAAAAGCTGCGAGAGTTGTTGAGTCAAACCATCAGCCAATCTTAAATTCTTTATTCTCGGATTAATCTCAATATTTATCCCCTAGCTTCATTCATGCAAGACATTGGTTTTATCTTGATTGTTGATGACAATCCTACTAATTTATCGGTCTTATCTCAAACCTTAAAGGGTGAAGGATTTTCAGTGCGAGTCGCAGAAGATGGAGAAAGTGCGTTGCAATTAGTGGAGCGCAAACAACCCGCTTTAATTTTATTAGATGTGCAAATGCCCGGTATTGATGGGTTTGAAACGTGTAAAAAATTAAAATCTGATCCTAAAAATCAAGGAATTCCGATTATTTTTTTAACCGCGTTAACGGATGTTGAAAATAAAGTCAAAGGACTTTCTCTAGGAGCAGTTGATTATATTTCTAAACCTTTTGAAAAAGAAGAGGTATTAGCCAGAGTTCGAGTGCATTTACAACTGAAACAACTTACAGAAACCCTAGAACAACAAGTTGCGGAACGCACTGCTGCTTTAGAAAAAACCCAAATTCAATTGGTACAACAAGAAAAACTTTCGAGTTTGGGACAATTAGTAACGGGAATTGCCCATGAGATTAATAATCCGATTAGTTGTATTATCAATAATCTTCCGTTAGCTCAAGACTATGTTCGGGATCTAGCTGATATTTTAACTTTATGTCAAACTTCTTATGAGCAACTGCCAATTCCCCTACAAGAGGCAATCTTTAAAGCAGATTTAGATTTTATTTTAAAGGATTTACCTCAATTACTAAATTCCATAAAAATTAGTGCTGATCGAATTAAAGATATTTCGATTTCCTTAAGAAATTTTGCTCGTTCTGATTCCTCAACTCAAGTTTTATTTGATCTTCATGAAGGCCTTGATAGCACTTTATTGATTTTGAGTCATCGCCTCAAACCCGTAGGGAAACGAGCCGCTATTCAATTAGTTAAAGAATATGGGAATTTACCCTTAGTTGAATGTTATCCTAGTCAACTCAATCAAGTGTTTATGAATGTTTTAGCAAATGCCATTGATGCCATTGAAGAAGCGGGACAACAGGGAGAGATGAAAAACCAAATTCCTACCCTGAAAATTTGTACAACCCAACCCGATCCCCAATCAATTTTAATTGAAATTTCTGATAATGGAATGGGCATACCAGAAGAGATTCTTCCGCGAGTCTTTGAACCCTTATTTACCACAAAGCCTATGGGTCATGGAACTGGATTGGGATTAGTGATTGCCTACCAAATTATTGAAAAACATCAGGGTAAACTCAATCTTGATTCAACCCCAGGACAAGGAACAAATGTCAAAATCTGGCTTCCGGCTACTTCTTAAAATCAATAATTTCAGGGGCAGTTGATAAAGTTTCTGCCACGACTTTCATCCCATCTAATTCTGCCGAATTCCAAACATGAGGATGTTGACAATGATGAGCAATTAATAAACCCCAAAGTTCGTTAGAAACAATAACAGGAACGACTAAATTGGCACGAATAGAAAGACTGCGTAAAAAATTTTGATGACAAGGATGAAGAGATTCAGTTTCAATATCCGTGATCGCCGTAATTCTTCCATTTTGATAATCCTGAGCATATTGATGATTAAAACACTCATCTGCACCTGTAGAACCATAGATTGATAAGGTGGCATTGCTCAACGATTCAAAGGTGACTTGCCCTTTCCATTGAGAATAAAAATAATATAAAATAACCCGATCACATTTCAGTTGAGTTCTCAGTTTATCCAGTTCTTTTTGGATTAAAGTATCTCGTCCCATGCTTGTTTTCAACCGCCGTGCAAATCGTTGTAAACCCGGATCGGCTGAATCTGGTTTATGTTCAAAGTCTTCGATGTTGTTGAATTCGTTTGGAGTTGAAGAAAAATTCATTTGGGGCTAATAAAATCATATTTCAGTTGATTATTTTATCATAAACTTATAATATTAAGCCGATGACTGAGCGATTTTTAATTTAATTTAAACTTTTCTTGAGATTGACAGCTTATGCTTACAAAGGAACAGCAACAGGAATTATTAACCCTATTGTTCTCATTAATTAGCGAGTTTGGGACTCGAATTTTGATATCAATCCTGATTTTATTATTGGGTTTGTGGTTAGCAAAATTTATACAACGTTTGAGTCAACGTTTAATGATTCGGGCACAATTGGAGCCAACGCTAATTCGATTTCTAGTCAACTTAATTTATATTGCGGCGGTTACTTTTGTCGTGTTGGCAACTCTGGGAAAACTCGGAATTCAAACCACATCTTTTATTGCTGTTTTAGGGGCGGCTGGGTTAGCAATTGGTTTAGCCTTACAAGGGTCTTTATCCAATTTTGCGTCCGGTGTGTTTATGATTATTTTCCGACCCTTTAAAGTTCACGATTATATTGAAGGAGGCGGAGTCGAAGGAACCGTTGAGGAAATTTCAATTTTTACAACTCTTTTAACCACACCCGACAACAAAATTATTATTATTCCCAATAGTAAACTTTACGGCGATAAAATTGTTAATCACTCTATTCAACCCATGCGCCGTGTAGATTTAAAATTGAATTTCAGTTATAATACTAATCTGGAGCAACTTCGAGAATTATTTCTGACTCTCGTTCAAGCTGATCAACGAATTCTCTCAGAACCTACACCTGGTCTGGAGGTTCAGGAAATTGCGGGGAGTGGGATTAAGATTTTATTAACAGTTTGGGTGGCGACTCCTGACTACTCTCTGGTACGTTCCGATCTCAATGAACGTCTGAAACAAAGCTTAGATGCTCAGGGGATTTTATTAGTTTAATCCGTTTATTTTTACGGTCTATCGTCACAGAATAAGTTATCAATGCTAAAATCTCTCCTAGAGTTAGGCAAACTAAATCATGACATCCGACTTAGATCGTGGCATTATGAAATTTAAAGGGGCAGACAGCCCCACTGCAATTATTGTTTCTTCTGTGCTGGTTTTGGGAGGAATTGGCTTGCTGGTTTGGTGGGCTTTACAGACCGCCTATTCCCTATCCTAAAGGTAGAAATAGGAACAAAATCCGTGACTAATCTTGAGGATGCTGGCCAGCATCCTTTTTTTGTATTATACTTGTAACTTATGCGTCTTATATTGTAGTGTTTCACGACTCAAGATTATGGCGACCTTTCGGGATCTCGGTCAATCTTACCGAAAATATTTATCTTTATCTATCCTAAGCATTAGTGCATCTAGTACCTTTGAACTGATTGATTTAATGGTTCCTTATGCTATAGGACAAACGCTCAATGTCCTCTCAAATCAACCTGTTGATAAATTAACCCAATATTTGATTCAAGGAATCTCTAATTTAACGGGAATTGCCCAAACCCCTCAGCTTTCTTTAGGAGTTTTATTAAGTTTAATATTCTGTGTTACTGTTGTTAAAGCTCCAATACAGCCTTGGTTAGGGGTTTGGTATCATTGGTTAATTACATTAAAAACTCGTCGAGATCAATATCAGAATTCTTTGCAAAAAATTCTTACCCTTCCTTTAGAGTTTTATGATGAAAATAACCCTGGACGAATTGCTAGTCGAGTTGCAAAAGGGATTTCTAACCAAACTTGGACATATCCTGAAATTGCGGGTCAACTGATTCCTAAACTTATACGGGTCTTAGGAATTCTTGTAATTATTGCCTGGATTTCCTGGCCGATTGCTATCTTCTTTTTATTGTCTTTTATGCTAATTTTGGTTTTTAGCTTAAAAACATTGAAACGGCTAATCGACTTAGAAGAAATTATCGCCCAGTATGAAGAAAATACTGAAAGTCGCAATTCTGAGATTATTACAAATATCAAAACGGTTAAAGCATTTGCAACGGAATCTCAGGAGTTAAAACGACAAACTACTCGTTTAAATCGCGAGTTTAAAATAGTAGTTGGTCGGATTCACAGAGGCTATGTTCATTTAATTACTCGTCAAGCAACCTGTGTACAATTTAGTCTATTTATAGTCTTAGGATTTACCTTAGCTGCAACGATTTCAGGTTATATTTCTCTAGGGTATTTTGTCACTATCTATACTCTAGCGAGTATGGCTTATTCTGAAATTACACCGATTAGTAATATTGCAGAAGTTTTCGCCCGTCGCTATGCGTCAATGATTCGTTTACACGAATTTATGCAGTTACCAAGGGGACAAGATGCGGGCGATTTAACGCTCAATAAAACCGAGGTTCTTGGGGAAAATTCCTATCAATTTAACGGAAAAATAGAATTCTGTCAGGTGAGTTTTGGCTATAATCCCAATACTCCGGTTTTACAGAATATCAATTTATTGATTGAACCTTATCAAACCGTAGCCTTAGTTGGACGTTCGGGTTCAGGAAAATCAACATTAGTGAAACTGCTGTTTCGTTATTTTGAACCTGATCAGGGTCAGATTTTAATTGATGGAATTGATATTCGCAATTTGAATATTAGGGGTTATCGTAAACGGTTGGCTATTGTGCATCAAGAGGTGGATATTTTTAATGGAACTTTGTTAGAAAATCTGACCTATGGCAATCCTCATGCAACCTTTACAGAAGTTAAAGAAGCTTGTAAAATTGCTAAAGCAGATGAGTTTATTCAACAACTTGCGAAGGGCTATTCTACCCCCGTAGGAGAACGAGGCGTGCGGTTATCAGGCGGACAAAAACAACGGCTGGGAATTGCACGAGCCTTATTAGTAAATCCTGATATTTTAATTTTTGATGAAGCCACATCCAGTTTAGATTATGAATCAGAACGGGCGATCCAATTAGCCATGCAAAATATATTAGGAACACGCACAACCCTGATTATTGCCCATCGCTTGAGTACCATTCGAGAAGCGGATCAAATTGTAGTGTTAGATCAAGGTCAAATTGCAGAAGTGGGAACCCATGAAGCCCTGCTTCAACACCAGGGAATTTATCAACGTTTACATACTTTACAAGAAACAGGCGAATTATTGGTTTAATTAACAAATGGCAATTAGAGAGTTCAGAAACTGGGTTATTGCAGAAATCCAGTTTTTTTGACTTCTGACAGTTGAAGACGGGCTATATTAAGATTAAAGAGGTGCAATTCATTCAATTGCAAGTTTAGGTAAGGAAGGCAGAAGAGTATGTTTGAAATTAAACAAGGGTTATTTCAGTTTGAGTTTACAGATAATCATGCGATTTTAGGGGTTTCCCTAGAAGCAGACTTTGAGGACATTCGCAAACGCTATATGCGGATCGCCCGTCGTTTGCATCCTGATACTTGTCCCTTTGACAACCCCCAGGATCACGAGTTAGCCAAGCAATTATTAGCGAAGTTAGTCAGTCCGGCCTATAATCAGTTTTCAAAAGAAGGTGAACGTAAAGAATATATTCTGCTGTTAAAAACCATGGGCGATCGCACGGTCAAAGAACAGCATAACCTAAAATTACAAACGGAAGCAGCCCAAAAACTGATGCAAGCTTCTGACTATCAAACCGCTTATGAAGCTGCTATTAAAGAGTTAGCTAAAAATCAATATGAATCCCCTCAAAAAGTCTTAGAAATTATTGGTAAAATTAGTGAGTTAAACTTAATTTATCTCCTCCGTAAAAATCAAAAAGGGGGTGTTTCTCCGGCTCCATCTGCCAAAGTGATCGATCAAACTCCACCGCCACCTTCTGTAATGCCGAAGAAAGATTCTTTTGTTGAACAAGCTTGCCGCCGTGCAGAACAGTTAATGGCGAGTCAAAACTATGCCCAGGCAATTTTAGAGTTAAAAGATGCCATTAAACGAGAACCCGATAATAGTCATTGTCATGGTTTATTGGGGTTAGTTTATTTAAAACAAAATCAACCGAAACTCGCTACACCCCATATTAATCGAGCCTTACAATTAAACCCAAAACAACCTCAAGCCTTAGAAGCTAAAAAACAACTGGAAAAAGCCACACCCCAAGCTGGAGCAAAAGCCAAAACAGCCCAACAAACTGCTAAAAAATCAGAAGGAGGTTTATTTGGGGGCTTATTTGGAGGGAAGAAGAAGTAGAGAAGGGACGGTTGACGTTTGGCTGTTACTGGAAAACGGACAACCAACACCCGCAATGCGGTATTGTAAATATTGTAGAAAAAGTTACAAATTGCCGTTTGTAACTGGATTCTTAATGCTTAATTGTTAATTTTTACGCTCAGTATGGTTTATCAACCCCCGTCGGGTGCGCGAGATTTACTTCCCCTCGATGTTACCCAAAAAGTTTGGATTGAACGGCGCTTACAACAGGTGTTTCACTGTTGGGGCTATCATCAAATTATTACCTCAACCTTGGAACGGTTGGACACGCTGATGGCTGGGGGTGCGGTACAACCCTCAACGGTGATTCAACTCCAAGATTCTGAAAATCAGGGGTTAGGACTGCGCCCTGAATTAACGGCGTCCATTGCTAGGGCGGCAGTGACTCGCATGGGGAATCTACAATCTTGGCCCCAACGTTTGTATTACAACGCCAATGTTTTCCGCAAACAAAAGACAATTGATCAGGGACAACAGTTAGAATTTTATCAAGCAGGTGTGGAACTTTTGGGTGCTGGCGGATTACGCGCTGATTCAGAAATTCTGCTTTTATTGCGAGACTGTTTGCAAACTTTGGGGTTAAATAATACTGATTTAATTCTGGGAGAAGCAGGTTTAACTCAATCGTTATTATCGCCTTTTCCGCCTAAAGAACGGGAAAAAGTAAGAACGGCGATCGCTAATTTAGATCGAATTGGTTTAGAATCGTTATCACTTACTTCAGAACTGCGAGAACGAGCCTTATTTTTATTTGATTTACGAGGTCGTCCAGAAACCGTATTATCCCAAGTTTCTCAACTGGATTTAGATTCATCTCAACGACAAGCGGTAAATAACCTCAAATCCTTAATAGAATTATTGCAAAAATGTTGGGAAAATTCAAAAATTCAACCTGCAATAACCTTAGATTTAAGTTTAGTTCAAACCTTTGATTATTATACGGGAATTGTATTTATTGCCGTCAGTGATACCGCATCCGGGGCAAGGGTATTAGGGCAGGGAGGACGTTATGACCAACTTCTCGGTCTGTATCATCCCCAAGGCAAAACAGAACCGGGAATTGGCTTCTCCTTGAATCTTGAAGACTTGCATCAAGTGTTATTGGGACAAGGTGAATTACCGCATCAAACCCCGGCTAGTGATTGGTTGGTGGTGGCCCAAACCCCAGAAGCCGATGCGGCGACTTTTGCCTATGCCAGTCAGTTAAGGCAGTCCAGCGAGTTAGTCCGGGTAGAAGTGGAGTTAGAACACCGGGAAACTGCTGAAGAGATTCGGGACTATGCTCGTCGTCGAGGCATTGATCAAATTGCTTGGGTTGATGTTAACGGCGACCCCAAAATTGAAAAAATTGTTTAAGGGTAAAGAAGGTGAATTGTTAAACAGTTCTAATCAATTTTAGGATAACAGTTTCACCTACCCTAGACTTTTTATCCCTTGCAAATTCGTTAATTTATCGTTAACAATCAAAAAGTATTTACCCCCTATTTTTAAACAGGAGAACACTAACCATGTCACATACTATTGTTACGGACATTTGTGAAGGTGTAGCTGATTGTGTTGGGGCTTGTCCCGTTGCTTGTATTCATGAAGGCCCTGGAAAAAATACAAAAGGAACGAATTGGTATTGGATTGATTTTTCCACCTGTATTGACTGCGGAATTTGTCTACAAGTTTGTCCGGTTGAAGGTGCAATTGTAGCAGAAGAACGCCCCGAATTACAGAAAACGCCTCATTAAAAAGAGAATAGGGAATGGGCATTCTTGCAATAGGAATTTTACCTTTGCTTATTCCTTATTCCTTATTCATTATTCTCTATTTAATATGCAAAACGCTAATCTATTCGGTCGAGAGATTTATCAACGGATTAATAATAATATTCAGAAGGTGATGAAAGGGCAATCTTTGGCAATTAGAAAGTTATTAGCCGCCTTTGTCAGTGGGGGTCATGTCTTACTTGAAGATTATCCTGGAACCGGAAAAACTACCCTTGCTAAAGCCCTTGCTTTTTCCATTGATGCCAGTTTTAAACGGATTCAATTTACCCCCGATCTTTTACCTTCAGATATTTTAGGGGTTTCTATTTTTGACCAAAATGAACGCAATTTTCATTTCCATGAAGGGCCGATTTTTGCTAATATTGTTCTAGCAGATGAAATTAATCGGGCTTCTCCACGTACTCAATCTGCATTATTAGAAGCAATGGCAGAATCTCAAGTCAGTATCGATGGAAATCTGAGAAAACTTAAGGATTTATTTTTTGTAATTGCCACTCAAAATCCCGTCGAATCTCGTGGGACTTATCCTTTACCAGAAGCCCAAATGGATCGATTTGCTTTACAATTTAGTTTAGGTTATATTTTACCCGAAGATGAAGTCAATTTACTCTCAGATCAAATCGATCAAAATCCAATTGATACCCTCAAACCCTGTGTTTCCTTAGCGGAAATCTTCACGTTAAAACAACAGGTGAAACAAATTAGAATCAGTGCGGAAATGAAGCGTTATATTGTTGATTTAGTGAATGGAACTCGAACCGCAACGGATGTACAATTAGGGGCAAGTCCGAGGGCTTCTATTGCGTTAATGAAAATTGCTCAAGCGCTGGCTTTATTTGATGGCTATGAATTTGTAACTCCCGAACACATTCAAGAATTAGCAATTCCTGTTATCGCCCATCGTTTAGTCTTAGAACCCCGTTCAAGATTTACAGGAAGAACAGCCCCGGTTATTGTAGAAGAAGTTCTCAAATCTGTTCCTGTTCCTGCCTAAGTTGATGATTAGCGATCGCAGTAAAATCACTTAAATTTTACTTAAATTACTCGTAATGACCTCCAATGGCAAAAATATAAACATATTGATCATCAAATTTGTAAATTAGACGATCTTTTTGAGAAATTCTTCTTGACCATAACCCCGATAAATTATGTTTTAACGGTTCTGGTTTTCCGATTCCTTTAGCGGGATCACCTCTCAGCATTTATTTGATAATTTTACAAAGATTTTTATGGAGGTTTTTGTTTTTTTCCCTCAGTTCTTCATAGCTTTCCCAGGTGTTGCCCTCAAATACTAAGTATCTCATCTAGTTCTTCCTGATTGGGAGAGTAGCCTTTATTTTGGGTATGAGTTGCCATAGAATGGGTAATTTGTTCCATTAAATAGCTATTTTGTAAAACATATAAGGTTTCTTGTTGTTGTTCCCAATCTTCAGCACTAATAATAATAAAGTCTCCACTATTTTGATCGATTATTTTAAGAGGAGTATGTTGACTGATGACTTGTTCAAGAAAGCCTTGGATGTTATTTTTAAATTGAATAAACGGGATTGAATTCATTCTTTTCTCACTTCAATGCTTGAGTTACCCTCTTATTATAACTGTAGATCAGCTAAGGCTGTAAATCCTCTTAATGCTTGATTAGAGCAAAAAGCCTCCGAGCGCAATCTAAGTCCCATCAGCACAGTCAACACGAAAGAACCAAGAGACTTACATTTTTACTTGAAATCATCTAAAATATATCTTAGCTAAAACTTGATTGATTGAAAAGATAATCTGAAGGAATTTTATGATGTTAACCCAAACCAACTTAAAACAACAATTAATCACTAAAATTGAAACTGTTCAATCTCAACTTGGAGGAATAGACGGTTCTCCGGTCACAAATATTAAAATTAAACCTGATCTTGCAGAAGAAATTGAGACGATGGTAGTTCAACTAGAAGCTAAAAACCCTAACTATCGACCCTTACTGTATAGTCCTTTATTATTAGATGGAGCTTGGTTACTGCTCTATTCTACAGCCAGGGAAATTCGCAGTTTAGCTTCTCTACCTTTAGGGTTAAAAGTGGGAAAAATCTATCAAATCATTGATGTCAATTCTCGGCAATTTTTTAATCAAGCCTTTGTTAGACATCCATTAGGATTAATTTCCGGTTATGTTAAAGTAACGGCTACCTTTGAACCCGTTATTGATGATAATAAGTTACCCAATAATCGCCTGAATGTTTTCTTTCAACAACGCTATATTGCTATTTCTAATATTATAGGGGTTAAGACTCCTCAATTAGAACCCGCCCGTGTTGTCCCCGCCCGAAATCCCGTAGGTCGTATTCCTAGTTTAGAAATTACTTACCTTGATGAAACCTTCCGTATTGGTCGAGGAGGAGATGGAAGTTTATTTGTTTTAATTAAGAGTGAATTAGAGTAAGTTTTAATTGGTGCGTGGGATGCAGCTTACGCACCCTACGTTAATTATTTTATGTGTAATATTCAATGAAACGGTTATTTTATCGCCTGTTTTATTTCAGTTATGCCGTTGAACAATCTCGCAAAAAACGATTTACAAATCGGGGGTTAATCGTTCTTGCAGGCGTTGTTGTTACGGCTTTATTAGGGTTAGATACCAATCAAAGTTTAACTTATCAAATCTTTACCTTTTTAGTCTCTCTTCTGATCATTTCTCG
Organism: Planktothrix sp. FACHB-1365; assembly: GCF_014697575.1. GTDB lineage: Bacteria > Cyanobacteriota > Cyanobacteriia > Cyanobacteriales > Microcoleaceae > Planktothrix. Next base: position 43,863 of record NZ_JACJSC010000025.1, read on the forward strand.
GATTTCAGGCTTATTTTTTCGCTTCCATTTTCATGCCACCCGAACTTTACCCAGATTGGCAACGGTAGGTATTCCTTTTAAATCTAGGATTATTATTCATAATAACACAAATAAACCTCAAATTGGATTACAAATTATTGAAAATTTTGCTGATCCTCGTCCCACCCTGCAAGAGTTTCTGGAAACTCCAGAACCCAAGGAAAAACAGCGAAATCCTATTGATAAAATGTTAGGATATTATCGCTGGTTATGGTTAATTGATCAAAAACAATATGCGATCGCAAAACCCCAAAATTTACCGCCTCTTCCGCCCCATCGTTCAACGGAAATAGAGATTCAAATTACACCCTGTCATCGAGGTATTTTGGAACTTACCAGCTTAACGATTTCCTGTTGTGATCCGTTGGGTTTAGTAAATGCTCGAAAAACAATTTATTTACCTCAAAAATTATTAATTCTTCCCCCATTATATCAGGTTCCACCGATTCAGCTTCCAGGTTCGAGACGATATCAATCTGGTGGAGTAACCTTCGCTTCATCTGTTGGAGATTCAGAAGAATTTAGAGCATTACGAGATTACCGTCCAGGAGATTCTTTAAGAAAAATTCATTGGAAAAGTTGGGCAAAATTAGGCAAACCCATTGTTAAAGAAGAACAGGATGAATTTTTTGTCCGTCATGCTTTAATTTTAGATACTTTTCATCCGTTAAAATATAGTGAATGTTTAGAAGAAGCGATCGCCATTGCAGCCTCCCTCGCCTATCAAGTTCAAACTCAAGAATCTTTATTAGATTTAATGTTTGTGGGTCATGAAGCTTACTCTTTTACCTTTGGTCGAGGATTAAGTCATACAGATAAAATGTTAGAAATATTAGCATCTGTTGTTCCTTGTCAAGATAAAAATTTTGATTCTATTATTCCCGTTATTCTCGATAGAATTTCTTTATTGAGTGGGTGTATTTGTATTTTTATTGATTGGGATGAAACTCGAAAAAATTTAATTTATCATCTCAATAGTCTAGGAATTCATACCTTAGTATTAATCGTAACAGACAAGCAAAAATCAGAAAAATCTATAGAGTTAGACTCTTTTAATCTCGATTTAACCACGTTTCATCAATTACATTTAGGAAAAATAAAAGAGGAGTTAATGAAACTATGAAAACCCCACCTTTTCTTTTAGGTGCAACTTTAATTTTTTGGGGATGGCAAACCGGACTGTTAGCGTTTGCTCTACCCATGGCTTTAATTCTTGAAAGTTCCCGGTTCATCCAATGGCGTTGGAATTTCTCATCTCAAGATATTAGAAATATTGCTAATTTTTGTTTAATTTTGGTCATTTTAATTGGAATTATTTTAATTATTAATACCCATTCTATTCAATTTATTTATACTTTATTACAATGGCTTCCCATTATTCTTTTTCCGCTTGTACTTGCTCAAATTTATTCCATCAACGAGACTATTGATATTCGGACTTTATTTTTATTATTAAATTTCTTCTCATCTCCCCACCAAAAACCAGAAGAATTTTATCTAAATTTAACCTATTTCTATTTTATTTTGTGTATTCTATCTACCAGTGCTGTTAATATCCAAGATATCTCATTTTATATCGGGATGTTTTTACTCGTAGCGATCGCTCTTTTCTCCAGTCGGTCTAAACGATTTTCTCCGCTAATTTGGATAGGGTTAATTCTATGCGCTGGAAGTTTAGGACTGGTCGGACAAATGGGACTCCATCGCCTGCATTTAAGCTTTGAACAAGCTATTATAGAACAATTAAGCAGTTTATCGTTTCAAGATGCTGATCCCTTTCAAAAAAGTACAGCCATGGGTGATATTGGAGTATTAAAACTTTCTAACAAAATCTTCTTTAGGGTGGCGACAGATGACCCAGAAACAACACCCATTCTTTTAAGAGAATCTACCTATAATAAATATAAATCATCGAGTTGGTTTGCAACGGATTCTCAATTTAAGTCAATTCAACCTGCTCAAAATCTTACAACCTGGCAATTAGCACAACAACAAAAAAATTATTATAAAATGATATTTACTGGGGGATTAAATCGTAAAAAAGGATTATTAAAACTCCCTAATGGTACATTTAAACTTAATCAATTACCCGTTTTAAAGGTAGAAAAAAATCAATATGGGACAGTTAAAGTACAAGGAAACCCTGATTTAATGTCCTATCAAATTTTATTTAACCCGACTATTAATACTGATAGTCCTCCTACTGAAGACGATTTACAAATTCCCCCATCCGAAAAACCAGCAATTTCTCAAATTGTTCAACAACTCAATTTAAAAGGAAAACCCCCCCAAGAAATTTTAAAGCAAGTTAAAGGGTTTTTTGAAGATAATTTTAGTTATTCTTTGCAATTATTAGGAAAAGATCGAGGACAAACACCCCTTTCTAGTTTTTTACTCAAAAATCGATCTGGACATTGTGAATATTTTGCTACCGCAACAGCATTATTATTGCGAGAAGTAGGAATTCCCACCCGTTATGCAATTGGATTTTCTGTGAGTGAATTTAGTGCTTTAGAGAATCAATTTATTGTTCGAGGTCGGGATGGTCACGCCTGGACTTTAGTTTATATCGATGGAGTTTGGCAAAATTTTGATACCACTCCGGGGGGATGGTCAGCTATTGAAGATGCTGCTGCGCCTCAATGGGAAATAATAACAGATATCGGGTCTTTTGTTGGGTTTCAATTGACTTTATTTCTAAAATACATATCAACTCTAAATCTATTAAAATATAGTTGGTTATTGATGATTCCTTTAGTGTTAATAGTTATTCAGTTTTCGTCTAAAAAACGAGTCCACCGTTTAACTGCTAAAAGAATATTATCAAAATCTGTTTTTTCCGCTCAACAACCGGGTACAGATTCCGAATTTTATTTAATTGAGAGAGCTTTAAATGAATTAGGCTTTTTTCGCCATTCTTCCGAGTCGTTAAAATATTGGATTCAACGGTTAAAACAGGAGTTACCTAAAAACCCATTAATAGAGGATCTATCGGCTATTGTTGAGCTTCATTATCGTTATCGTTTTGATCCTCAAGGAATTAATAATACGGAAAGAGAGGAATTAAAAGTGATGATAAAATCTTGGTTAAATCGTTATCAAAAAAAGGAATAAGCTGCTACACAATACCAACAGATAGCAGCTTCAATTATTTTACTTCAGGACATAATAAGCTAATACACTTTGAACTTCATAGATATTTAACCGTCTGTTAAACTCTCGTTCAATGGGTGTAGAACTTCCAGATATCCAGATTTTTAACTCTGCATCTAGGTCAAAGTGTCCCGATGTTTCAATGCTAAAATGAATAATACTGCGATAGGGAATAGAATGGTATTCAATTTTTTTTCCTGTGATTCCTTGTTTATCAATAAAGATCAATCGTTTATTTGTGAATACAATTAAATCCCGAACTAACTGATAACCTCTCTCGATAGACTCACCCTCTGCTAAAAGTTTCGTAAGTCCCTCTTGTAGCTTTTGTGAATCGATTTCAGATGCGTTACCTAATAAGCCATCGATTAATCCCATCATTAACCTCCAAACAGAAATTGATGCCTTCGGATTTTAAAAGTTATGTTTATTATAACAATTCTATTTGATGGCGGCTTTTAAGCAGTGCGAGCGTCCTCGCTCGCTAGAAGTTAACTGCTGATAGATGATTGACTAGAGCAGAGACCGAAATAGCCAATGTTGCCTTTGTAGATAGATGTAATCAAACTTCTAGGTAGGTTGAATTGAAGCAAATGGACAACCGGCTACAACAACTGATCAAACAATTAGAAAACTTGGTAGTAAAAGAAACTGAAGATTCAGACTCTCCTTGGATAAAAGGATCTCGGTTAGAACAGTTATTTAATCAAAAAAATGGATCTACTATTGAAAATGTGTTGCAGACTCATGGCTATTACGACCTAAAAACATTGCTGAGGAAAAGCCATATTTTTGCTATTTATGAGAGTCCAATTCCTAAAGAATTCTACATTGCTTTACTCCGAAAAACGGTTTCTGGCTCCCAAAAATCTTCAATTGGTAATCAACCCATGTTTTATACAGTAAAACGTCCTTGGAAAGTGGAGCAAAGTATGATTAAAGAGTTGCAGGATGACGGATATTTACCAACTCCTAATCCGATTCACAAACTTTATCTGACTCAAACAAATTTGCCTTATACTCCAAAGTACCCTGCCAAAATCATATCACAGGATGATTTAAAATGTACTTTAGTAGAAATAGTTAAAACTTTGTCTGGGAAAAAAATAGAAAATTATGTAACAATTGATGAATTAAATAATCCATTTTATAAGAATTATGGTCAGAATCTAAGAGATGTACGGCGTAAAATTTTTCCTGACCTTAACTTAGTAGATTTGCTGCAAACAATTCCAGAAATCAAATTAGAAAAAATACAGGATACTTGGAGAATTACTCTTAATATTAGCTAATTTATTATGATTTATACAGTAGTGCGAGGGAGGACGCTGGGGCTGCTCATAGATCATGAATTCAGCAACGGAACATCCCAGCCAACCGTCAACCCCTGTGGCAGATTGTCCACTTAACGCTATAATCTCTTGATTATTTCTTTATGATCACAGACAGGCCCGACTGCGCCTGGTGAGGAGATGTCAATGAACATACTTGGAATTTCAGCTTATTACCATGACAGCGCTGCGGCGCTCGTCTGTGATGGTAAGATTGTGGCAGCAGCCCAGGAAGAACGGTTTACGCGCAAAAAACACGACCCTAGATTTCCAGCCAACGCCATTCGCTATTGTCTTCAGGAAGCCAACATCACCTTTTTTGAAATTGATCAAGTCGTTTTTTACGATAAACCCCTGGTAAAATTTGAGCGACTCCTCGAAACCTACCTCAGCTACGCACCGCGCGGGTTTCGTTCTTTTATGAAAGCCATGCCTGTTTGGTTAAAAGAAAAACTTTACCTAAAAACTGTATTAAAAAAAGAATTATGCGCGATCGCAGGCGCTAAAAAAGCCAAACTTCCCCCATTATTATTTACAGAACATCATCAATCTCATGCGGCTTCTGCCTTCTTTCCCAGTCCCTTCCAAAAAGCGGCGGTGATGTGTTTAGATGGCGTGGGAGAATGGGCGACAACTTCTGTTTGGTTAGGGGAAGGTAATAGTTTAACGCCCGTTTGGGAAATTGATTTTCCCCATTCTTTAGGTTTACTTTATTCCGCTTTTACCTATTATACAGGGTTTAAAGTTAACTCTGGCGAATATAAATTAATGGGATTAGCACCCTATGGTGAACCCATTTATGTTGATAAAATTCTCACCCATTTAATTGATTTAAAAGACGATGGTACATTCCGATTAAATCTGGAATATTTTAATTATGCCGTCGGTCTAACCATGACCAATACTAAGTTTGATCAACTGTTTGGTGGCCCGCCTCGTAAACCCGAAACCCCCATTAGTCAACGGGAAATGGATATCGCGGCGTCTATTCAAGTTGTCACTGAAGAAGTGGTTTTGCGTCTGACCCGTAGCGTTCAGAAAGAATTAAATGTTGATTACCTCTGTTTAGCCGGGGGTGTAGCCCTGAATTGCGTTGCTAATGGCCGGATTTTGCGTGAAGGCCCCTTTAAAGATATTTGGATTCAACCGGCTGCTGGAGATGCGGGAGGGGCGTTAGGGGCTGCCTTAGCCGTTTGGTATCAATATCATCAACAACCTCGTAACGTGGAAACGGATCTCGCCCTTGATATTTCGGCTGAAAAACTATTAGAAACCAGTGCGGGTTTAAAATCGGCTGTTGTTGCCCTAAAAACAACCCAAAAACGCTTAGATTATATGGAAGGTTCCTATCTGGGGCCGAAATTTAGCGAGGTGGAAATTCAGGAATATTTAGATACTGTTGGTGCGAAATATTTACGGTTAGATGATGTGGAATTAATGCCCCGTTTAGCGGAAATTTTAGCCGATGGAAACGTGGTCGGATGGTTCCAAGGACGAATGGAATTTGGGCCGAGGGCGTTAGGCGGACGTTCAATTATTGGTGATCCGCGCAATCAAAAAATGCAGTCGGTGATGAACTTAAAAATCAAATATCGAGAATCTTTTCGACCCTTTGCCCCATCGGTGAGGGCGGAACGAGTTTCTGATTATTTTGAATTAGATCGCCCCAGTCCCTATATGTTAATTGTGGCTCCGGTTCAAGAGGATTTAAGAATTCCTATGTCCCCGGAACAGGAACAATTATTTGGGATTGAAAAACTCAATGTTCCTCGTTCAGAAATTCCAGCAATTACCCACGTTGATTATTCCGCACGGGTACAAACCATTCACAAAGAAACGAATCCTCGCTATTACGATTTAATCCATCATTTTGAAAAACGCACGGGCTGTGCTGTGATTGTTAATACCTCTTTTAACGTGCGGGGAGAACCCATTGTGGGCAGTCCAGAAGATGCCTATCGTTGCTTTATGCGAACCGAAATGGATTATCTGGTTTTAGAGAATTTCCTGTTAGCCAAAACTGAACAAACCGCTTGGGAAAAAGATGATTCTTGGCAAAAAGAATTTGAATTAGATTAATCAGTTATCAGTTATCAGTTATCAGTTATCAGTTCTGTTAATAAACTTTCAATCAACATTATGACTGATCACGATATTCCTCAACTTGACGCGAAAGGATTACGCGAATTTGGATTAACAACCGGAGCCATTATTATTGGCTTATTTGGTGTTGTTTTGCCTTTGTTACTCGGACATTGGCCGCCGCGAACTTGGCCTTGGGTATTAGGAACCATCCTCATCCTTTGGGCATTAATCTCTCCTAAAACCTTAAATCCGGTGTATCACCTGTGGATGAAATTTGGGTTATTCATGGGGGCAATTAACAGTAAGATTATTCTCGGTGTCGTCTTTTACGTTATGATGGCTCCGATGGGATTTATTAAACGCCTATTCGGTTCTGATGCGATGCAGCGTCAATTTAACCCTAATCTCTCAACCTATCGGGTTGCGAGTAAAGTCAGACCTAAAGAAAGTATGGAGCGACCGTTCTAGTGTTTGAAGCAACATTAGATTTTTTAAAAGACATTTGGGCGTTCATGAAAGAACGCAAAAAGTATTGGTTATTGCCTCTAATTATTACATTGGTTTTATTAGGGGCGTTGATTGTTCTCAGTCACGGTTCTGCGATCGCACCCTTTATTTATACCTTGTTTTAAACGATGGGGCAGTGGAAAGCATGGGCAGTAAATCTAGGGCTGGCTTTAAGTAGTTTAGTCCTAGGGATTGCCATTGGAGAAATCGGTTTAAGGTTAGCCAAAATTGAGGGATTAAAAAAACTTCCTGAACCTAGTCATGCAGTTTTTTCTCCCTCCTTTTTTACTCAATCTGATCTTGATCGAGGCTGGTCAAATCGACCCGGAGCAAAAGGATGGTGGCAGTATGAAGGGGAATCCTACGTTGAAATTAATAGCGATGGATTACGGGATCAAGAATATGCGATCGCTAAACCTAAAAATACCTTTCGGATTGCAGTTTTAGGGGATTCTTTTACCTTAGCCTCCCAAGTTCCTGCTAACAGTAACTATACTTCAGTTTTAGAAAAAACCTTGGGTAATTGTGCGAAATTCAAGGGAAAAAATATTGAAGTGCTCAATTTTGGAGTGGATGGCTATGGAACAGCCCAAGAATTAATTACCCTGCGAGAAAAAGTGGGGAAATATCACCCGGATTTAGTAATTGTTTCCTTTTTTATTGGGAATGATGTGATTGATAATTCTCGAAAATTAGAAAACAACTATTATCGGCCGTTTTTTGTTTATAAAAATGGTCAGTTAGAGCCGGATTTTTCCTTCCGCAACTTACCTATGGGCTATAGTAACCGCTATTTAATTACAACGGTTGATCATCTTCCTGATTGGTTAGTCAACCATTCTCGAATTTTACAAGTTGCCAAAAAAGCCGAACTAGAATATCGTAAAAACAATTTAGTTAAACACTCAAATCAGTTAAGTGTAACAACCTTTAGAGAACCTCAAGATCCTGACTGGAAAGAGGCTTGGCAAATTACTGAAGATCTCCTCAGATTAATGGCTCAGGAAGTCAAAGACAAAGGAGCTAAATTTTTATTAATGGTGATTGCTGATCCGATGCAAGTTCATCAAGATGAAGCCACAAGACAATTTTTTAAAGTCTCTAATAAAATTGATAATTTATATTATCCCAATGAACAATTAAAAAACATTGGAAAACGCAACAATTTTCCCGTCTTAGACCTAGCTCCCGATTTTCAAGCTTATGCTAAACAAAATCAAGTTTGCTTACATGGATTTGAAAAAAATAATACCCTTTGTGGGGGACATTGGAACTTAAAAGGACATCATTTAGCCGCAGAATTAATTACAAATCAATTGTGTAAAACTGATAACGGATTATGAAAGTTTTGAAATCTTTAATTCTCAATACAAGTTTAGTTTTTGGCAGTTTAATCCTAGCCGTTATTTTAGGTGAAATTGCCTTGCGAGTTGCGGGAATTAAATATCCGCCCCCCCTTCCCCCCGACTCAGAAGCCTTAGCTTATACCGTTAAAGATCCCTATCGAGGTTGGTCGCCTCGACCCAATGCTAAAACCGTTTGGCGGGGAGAAGGAGAAGCGTCAGAATTAAAAATGAATGGGTTTGGAATGCGGGATTATGAACGAACTTTAGAAAAGCCAGCCAATAGTTATCGAGTTGCAATTTTAGGGGATTCTTTTATGGAAGCGTTACAAGTTCCCCTGGAAAAAACCGCCGCCTCGGTAATGCAATCTCAACTCAAAAGTTGTCCCTTTTTAAAAGGCAAAACCGTTGAAGTTTTAAATTTTTCTGTTCAAGGTTATGGAACTGCTCAACAGTTAATGACATGGCGACATCATGCACAACAATTTTCGCCAGATTTAGTGATTTTGGGGTTCTATCCGGGTAACGATATTAGAAATAATTATCGTCCGTTAGAGCATGATCATTTGCGTCCCTATTTTGTAGAAAAAAATGGTCAACTTGTGGAAGATTTATCGTTTAGAACCTTAAATCCTGCCAGTCTTGAACGGGATTATTATACATTTTCAAAACTGGATCAATTGCCTTATGAATTAATCGCTAATTCTCGAATTTTACAGCTTATTCGACAAGCCGAGATAGAATCTAAACGTCGTCAATTACAAAAAGATTATGAACAAACCGATATTAATTTTTATAAAGAACCTCCTGATCAAAACTGGCAACAAGCTTGGAAGATTACAGAACAATTAGTCACCTTACTAAAAAATGAAGTGACGGCAAAAGGCAAGGATTTTATGGTGGTAATGGTGAGTGATTCCTTTCAAGTTCAACCTGACCCTAAAAAACGTCAGAAATTTATGGAAGCTCATCAAATTCAGGATATTTTTTATCCTGATAAACGAATTTATGCCCTAGGACAACGAGAAGGATTCCCCGTTTTCCGACTCGCAGAACCCTTACAAAAGCAAGCCGAAAAAACAGGAGTCTGCTTACATGGATTTAAAAATGCTGAAGCCTGTGGCGGACATTGGAACCGGGAAGGAAATCGCCAAGCCGGGGAATTAATCGCAAGTGAAGTCTGTCAACGGCTGATGGGTCAATCCCCAAGCCCTCAAAAATAAAATTCAAAGGGAATGGGGATGGATTTATTATATAATAAACCTTTATTCCCTCAAAAAACACTTAATTTTTTTCTTTTAACGTTCTCAATCTTACCATGAAAAATTTTAAATTCTTTCCTAAAGCCAAAGAAGGTATAAAAATTGCGTTAATTAACTTAGTTGTATTATTCGTTTTTTTAGAAATGGGTTCCTTAATTTTTTATTATTTTAAACATCAAAAACTTTATTATACCCGTGACCGTTCAGAGGATGTTCAAAATTTAGGAATTAATTTAGAAGGAGTTAGAGTTAACGAATCTGTCGTTGAACGATTACATCCGTATTTTGGATATGTTCAAAAACCAGGCCCGGATTTTAGACCCGGATTTAAGTATAATAATTATGGGTTTATTTCTCCCTACGATTATCCCTACAAAAAAACGAATCCTAATCAAGTGATTGTTGGGGTATTAGGAGGTTCTGTTGCATCTAACTATTCGATTTATGAAATTCAAAATAGAATTTTAGAAACCAAACTCCAAAAATTACCTCAATTTAAAGATAAAGAATTAATTATTATATCCCTAGCGATTGGAGGATATAAACAGCCTCAACAGCTACTTACATTAAATTATATGCTATCTTTAGGGCAAAAATTTGATTTCGTGGTTAATATTGATGGCTTTAATGAAGTTGCCTTAGCAAGTATTAATAATCAACAGAAATTGAGTTTTGCGATGCCCAGCGCATCCCATGTTCAAGCCTTAACAGGTTTAGCCAATAACAGCCTATCTACAAAAGCCCTAGAAGCCTTATTAAGCATTAAAGATAATAAACCTAAACTCAAAAATGCGTTAGAAACCTTAAAAAATTGTCCCTTAGCTTCCTGTCATGTTGTGATGTCTTTGTATGTTCAGGAATTAGTTAAAGATTATCGTCGAGATGTTGCCCGCTTTGAACGGTATCGTCAGCAACCCTCTGAGGATGGCAGTGCAGAAAGTGTGATTTATTTTTATATGCAAGATCACGTTTTACCCGATGCTGAAGTGTTCCAAGACATTACCAATAATTGGGCTGAAACTTCGATTTTAATTCATCAAGTTTTAGCTGCCAATAATATTCCTTATTTTCATATTTTACAACCCAATCAATATTATCCGACAAAACGAGTCTTTAGCGAGGCTGAAAAGAAAATTGCCTTTAGTGAGGATAGTCCTTATAAAGATTCTATTAAAAAAGGATATCCTTTCTTATTAAAAAAAGTGGATGAACTCAAAGCCAATAACGTCCAATTTTTTAATGGGGTATCTATTCTCGATAGTGTTCAAGAACCCGTTTATATTGATAATTGTTGCCATTTTAATAAATCAGGGGAGACAATTTTATCGAATTTTGTTGCTGATTCTCTGTTTAATGTCTTCAAAAATCAGACAACTCCCTAGAAATCGATATTTTTTAATCTTCAATTCGCTCTAAAGCTGCTAATTCAGACCGACGTTGCTTTAATTCAAACTCTAATTGTTGAATTTCTTGTAATAATTGTTGTCTTCTTTTTTCTCCAGAATTTTGTTGTCGAATAAAATAAGCATCGATTTCAGGCCATAATTGGACTCCCCAATCTTTACTAGCGGTTTTTAACTCATTTAAAACTTCTACACTTCCATCGGGTTCTAAGATAAATAACGTATATAATCGTTCAGTCCCATTCTGCTTTTGTTTTTTCTTTTCACAAAATAAGTATAATCCCGGTTGTTGTGTGGATAACTGATCACATTGATTCACAAAACCGCCTAAAATAGAATAGCCATCGGTGCGACTTTTATCTAAACCTTCGACTAATTTACACCAATTTCCGGTTTTGATTAAAAATCGACTTTGCCAAAATCCAGGTGCATTAAAAAATGCTTCTCTTAAATTGACTAAAATAGCTTGACTCATCATTAAAAACAATTAAGACTGTGAACAGTTTGTTGATAAAAAGTCTCTAAAGCTTGTACACAACTTTTGTCCTCATAGAGTTTTTCTATATTCTGTTTAATTTTTTCTTGAATGGCTAATCTCCAGTCTGGATTTAAACCCAACTCAATTGCTATTTTAATATATTCTTCTCGATTTTGGGCAATGGTTTCAGTAATTCCTAATCGCTGTAATATTCCCGCAGATTGACGACTTCTCATCCATTTCCCCTCACAAGTAACCAGGGGAAGACCACAGGATAAACTATCTAAAGTTGTTAAAAATCCTGTAAATTGGATGGAATCTAAGCCAATATCCGCTAGGGTATTTAATTGTAAATAATCTTCTTTATCTAAACGGGGTAAAATAATACAATATTCATCAATGTCTAAACTCGCTTTAGCAAATATCCGTTTTAACCGTTGTCTAAACTTTTCAGTAATGGCAGGATTCCAATGGGCTAAAAACACAAATTGAGCCGATTTAACTTGTTTTGATATTTCTACTAATAAACGATCAAAATCAGGCAAATACTTAAATAAAGATTGACAGGATAAATACAAAATTACATCCTGTTTTAATCCAAAATCCAAACGATTTTTTAGAGTTTTTGGTAATATACTTTTAGGATAATTAATCCCTAAATTAGGTAAACGAATTAACTTTTCTGAATAATGATGTTCACCATCTTTAGGTTCTAAAAATTCAGCCGAAATAAAATAGTCAATTGTTGGTAAACCTGTTGTTACTGGATGTCCCCAGGCGGCACATTGAATCGGTGCTAGTCGTAACCCTGCGATTTGGGTGAGTTGGGGACACATCCCAATATCTAAAAAAACAATAATATCTAATTCATCTGCTAAAATTTGTTCAACAATTGTCTCTAAATTTCTATTAATATGATAAAATTGATCACTATAAAGATCAAACAAATCTGTAATTTGATCGGCTTCTTCCCCCGTAAAATAACAATAAATCTCAAATTGACTGCGATCGCAATTTCTCAACCATCCTAAAAATACTAATCCCACAGTATGCCAAGTTAAATGAGGAGAAATATATCCTATTTTTATTTTTTGATTAGGCTTCAAAGGCGGTAAAGATAAAGGGTTTACCCATTCAGGATAATTGGCTTTCATCACCCGATAAACCCATTTTCCATACTGTTGTTGTAACTCTAAATCATCATATCCCTGATATTGTAAATAAAAATGAGTTCCCCTGCCAATAGCCGTTAACGCCTGTTGTCTAACCTCTAATTTTTCTAAATCTGTTTCTGCAATTAAGGACGTTAATTCTTGAGTAAACAATTGACGGTATGCTTCAACTTCTTCAAACTGATTATATAAAATCGGGAGTAAAGATTGTTTAGCCAATTTAACAGAAATTTGATGCGGAAATCGAACAATTGCTTGTTGAGCTATTTGCAAAGCGTTCTGAGTCTCTCCTAAATTTTGCCAAGCTGAAATTAAAGCCAAATACAATTCCATCTCATCAGGAAATTGTTGTAAACCTTGTTCATAAATATTAACTGCTTTTTGCCATTGTTCTAACCTTTGGTAACAGGTTCCTAATTTTAAATAAATCTCAACCTTTCCCCCGGAATTCTGTAAAACAGTCTGATAAAATTGAATGGCTGTTTCATACCGATGTTGAGATTCTGCCGCCAACCCAAAATATAAATGAGCACTCTCTGTATTTTGATGAACGGTTAAAACTAATCCCATCTGATATAATAAATCAGAATCATGGGGATAGAGATTTAACCCCGTTTGATAAATTGCGATCGCATCGAGATCTTGATTCTTTCCTAAAAAAAGGTTTCCTAATTTTAAATAACCTGTAACTTCATAGGGTTGTCGTTCAATTGCCTTTTGATAAAACAATTCAGCCGATTCTAACTCCCCCAATTCCGCCCAAATATCCCCCAATTTTAGACAGCCATCACTGGCATCAGCATCTAACTCAATTCCCGTTTGATAAGCTATAATTGCTTCTGTAATATTCCCCAGTTTTTCCCAAATTAAACCCAAACGATAATAGTGATAACCTTGAGTTCCATCTAATCTTAAACAACAGTCCAAAGCATCCAACGCAGCATCATATTGAGCGAGATCAAAATAAATTCTCGATAACCCATCCCATCCCTCAGCACAATTTTCATCTAATTCTAAAAGCTGCTGATACTTGGCTTCAGCTTCCTGAAGATATCCAGCCTGTTCTAATGCCAACGCCTCAGCGTATAAGCATTGATTCTTAATCGTTAATCCCTGATCATTCATATCAATAAATAATAGGGTGCGTAAGCCCATAGCACACGCACCCAAAAATAATTAAGAACGTCTGGGACGGATTTGATTTCCTTGGGGTCGAGGACGAGTCCCCGGTCGGTTCATAAGGGGTCGATTTCCCAAAGGTCGATTTCCCAGAGGTCGGTTCATCTGGGGTCGATTTCCTTGGGGACGCACTCCCGGTCTGTTGGACATCTGAGCTAACTCGTTAGAAGTCAGTTCATCCAAGGTCAGCGCCGCTGTTTGACGAATTTGACGATCACTATTTTGCAGGGCTGCTGTCACCCCCGTAATTCCTGACGCCTGAATATTCCCCAAAGCAAACGCAGCCCTGGCCCGAACCCCCATATCCTGATCATTTAAAGCCTCTTTCAACGCGGGAACCGCCGCAGACCCCATGCGCTTCAATGCAATAGCCGCCGCCAGCCGCACTTGCTCATCGGAGTCTTTTAAGGCCAAAATTAACGGAGGAATGGCATCCGTCGCCTCTGCACCCACAATTCCTAACCCAAAGGCTGCCCCCTGACGCACGGCAGTATCAGGATGATTTAATGCTACTGTTAACTCCTGAACCGCTTGCTGTAAGGCTTCTGGAGATGCTGTACCCATTTGCTTCAGGGCGACTGCAACATCCATGCGAACCGCAGATACGGGATCTTTCAAGGCTGATAGCAGCGCTGGAATGGCATCGACCCCCTCACGGCCCATCGCCCCTAATGCAAAGGCGGCACCCCGGCGAATACTCTCCTGGTCGTCGGTTAGAGCTTCCACCAAAATTGGAATAGCCGGAGAACCCAAGGTTTTTAAGGTTTTAATCGCCTCTAAACGGTTTTGTCGGTTAGTATCGGTCAATTTTTGCAATTGATCAATTACTTCCGTTGTGGCTGTGACTTGAGTTTGGGCTTTTCCGGCAAATAATAACATTATTGATAGACATAATAATGCTAATTTTGAGGAACGAAACCCATTAAATTTGGTGTTGGTTTCCATAAAAAATCCTGGGTTTTTGGATATACAGCACTCGAAGTATAAGTTAAGACATCAACCAGGTTTCAAACCCTTAAAAAAGTCTTTTCCCTCTGTTCCCTGTTCCCTACTATAAATTAAAGTCAAAATTGTTACTAAAAACAAAATCTAAATCGAGAGATAATTGAGCAGGTAAGAACCCATCATTAATCACAACACCCAAAATTCGCCCATCTAATAATTCTACGATGATATCATTCAATCCATCGCCATTGAGATCATTGTCTTGGGGTAACAAATCAAAGCGGTCTCGAAGTAAGGAATTAGGATCAATTGCTGTTCCTATTGGTACTGCAATTTTATCTCCATTTAACACGCTAGTTCCAGCTTCAAATTGGCGAATTTCATCAACATCTCGTACCAGAAAACTCGCTTCACCGGGGTCAAAAATAAAGGTATCCAGTCCTAAACCTCCCGTTAAGGTATCAACACCCGCATCCCCATCTACAATATCATTTCCCACATCTCCAAACAGGAGATCATTATTTTCGTCACCATAGAGGGTATCATTGCCTTGACCGCCATAAAGGGAATCCGCATTTAATCCGCCTTCTTGGGTATCATTGCCTAAATTTCCGAAGATTAAATCATTATTAGACCCAGCAAAAATTCGATCATTATCTTGACCTCCAAATAAGGTATCAAATCCATTACCTGAAACGAGGGTATCATTGCCTTGATTCCCATTCACTAAGAGATTATCGCTCAGATTAATGGCTTGTAAATTATCATTTCCTGCCAATAATAGGATGCCATCTCGATAGGCAGAAACTTGGCTGGAAGATAAGATAATATTATCATCTTGAGGGCTTCCTAATAGTGCAAATAAGCCGGGAACAGTGCTGGGGGTCAGAAAATTAGCCATCGTTAAAACAGTCCTAAATCTTGAATCTTTGAGTGATCTCAAGTAATTTTAACACAGTTAAAAAATATTAGCCAGATGCTCTAATCATCTTATTTGATGTGTGTTAAAATTCTGATCCCTTTCTACCTAGAGGAAGAGGCGAAATGATTACAGAGGGTGATATTGAATCGGTCAACTCTTTCTATTTTTATGGGCTTTAGGGCTGACTTGAATACCCAGACAGTGCCATTCTAACAATTGTTCCGCCCTTGGGTTAAAAGGTTTATCAATCTTTATAATTTTTAACCGAATCAACCCTATTGTTTAAAATGAAATCATAGATCAAGAAGGCTTGCTCACGAGAACTCGGTGAAAAAAAATCATAATCTGGATGGGAGTAAATTTTATGATAAAAGTTGAGATCCATTGCTTGATCTTGCTGCATATTCTCATAGGTTTTTTGGTGAAGATGGAGACGAAAATAAGATAAGGTTTCTTCCACAAAACCGACTTTAAACTGTCCTAATATTCTCCACCATAAATCTAAATCAACTAACTGATTTAATTCTGGGTCAAAACCTGTGATGATTTCAAAGATTGATTTCCGTAATAATACGGTACTAGGTTCCCCAATTTTATTAATAGGATGTTCCCATAAATTGGGATCGTTGAGGAGTTCTATTCCCCATTGAATCGAATTTAACTTTGACCAACTTTGATGTAAATTAGCAAAATCTTGATACACTGCTATGAGATCTAAATCGATATTCTCTTGATTTAGAAAAAACATTTTTCTGGGTGAAAATACTAATCCAATATCTGGATCAATTTCTGCTAAACTTACCATTTTTTCAATACAATTTGGAAGTAAAATATCATCTTGATAGAGAAATTTAATATATTTCCCTTGAGAGTGTTCAATACAAAAATTACTATTTTGTGCAAGTCCGAGAGGGTTATGGGTTAAAATAGAAATGGGAATGGTGGTTTGTTCTTGAAAGGATTGAGCGATCGCTACAGTCTGATCGAGAGAATGATCATCAGAAATAATTAATTCAATTGCAGAATAGGTTTGAGATAAAACACTAGAAATTGCTTCAGCAATAAATTGTTCTCCATTATAAGTGGGAATACAAACACTCACTAAACATAATTCTTGAACTTTGAACCTTTGATTTTCTGATTCAAAAAAATCATTTATTTTAAGTTTATATAGTTTTTGATTCAGATAATAAAATTTGTTATAGCTTTGATTATTTTTTAATTTTAATTTAAAATCAAACGGTTCTGTAATTGTTGAACTTTCTTGTGAAATAATCTCTGTTTCCCCAATTGATTTTCTAAAAATTCCTTGAATTTCTGGTTTTTCACCTAGATTTAAATGCTCTAAATCCCATTGATTATTACTATAAACTCCCCAAATTTCTAACTGATTATCTAAAATTTCAATCGCTTCCTGTAACCCTTCAGAGAAAAATACTACCGGATATTGTATCCAAATAATATACTTCCCTTTTGCTTTTGAAATAGCTTGGTTAAAAATAGTTTCTGCTGTCTGGGAAGGTTCAAACCCCAAAAATTGATGACCTTGCAATTCTAAATAATTCCGAATATCTTCTAACTCAAAACTCAATAAATTGCCCTGACCTAAAGTTAAAATAATAATTTCATAATCCACCTCCATCGTGTATTCTAAATCTGTAATAAAATCTAATAAAAAATCCCTCTGTTTCCAGTAGGGAATAATTACCGATAACTGAATTTTTTCTAAATCTAAATTTTTTAACATACAACTTTAGAATAACTGACTAAACACTCAAAGAGAAAATAGTCCCTATTTAATCCAATAAATGGGATAATCAGAACTAACGATTTGTAGCTAAACTCTATCCATGATCCAAACTCCTAAGATTTCTCTACCTTATTTTGATATTCTACTAGAACGTTTCGCCGAGGGCGATACAGATGCACAACAAGTATTTGGTCGTCATGTCCACTGGGGTTACTGGGAAAATCCAGCCAAAGCTGATGGGTCAATTGCAGATTTTGCCGCCGCAGCAGAACAATTATCCCAGCAAGTTTATGCAGCCGCTCAAGTCAAAGATGGCTATCGCGTACTGGATGCGGGATGTGGTTTTGGCGGCACAATTGCCAGTTTGAATGAGAACTTTAATCAGATGCAGCTAGTCGGTTTAAATATTGATGCTCGACAATTAGAAAGAGCCAGACAAGAAGTTCAACCCCGTGAGAATAACCAGATTGAATTCGTCGAAGGAGATGCTTGTCATCTTCCATTTGCAGACGCATCTTTTGATGTCGTTTTAGCTGTGGAATGTATTTTTCATTTTCCCAGTCGAGAAGCCTTTTTTAAGGAAGTTAAGCGCGTACTTCGTCCCCATGGACGGTTAGCAATTTCTGATTTTGTACCCAACGCAATCTTTTATCATTGGTACAAATTTTTACGCACTATAGATAATTCTTCTATCCGTTCAACTTACGGAAAAGTAGATAGTGAATTGACCATCAGTGATTATCAAAAACTAGCAAAAGCAACGGGATTTAACTTGAGTTTGAAAGAAGATATTACCCGAAATACACTGCCAACCTACCCAATCGTTCGCCGTTTTTTTGAGCAAGTTGGGAAACAGGACTCTGCGAATATCACAGCGAGTATAGAACTGGTAAGTCGCTTAAATTTGTTACGTTATTGGGTCTTGGGTTTTGAGTTGATTTGAAATTTAAAAATCATCATTCATATCTCTAATTTGGGGATAGGGGGTGCTGCGTCTGTAGGGCGCACGCACCCGACCCTAAAACTCTAATTATCGCAATTTCGCCGGAGTCCTATAGGGGCCTGTTTTCAACGCTGTCGCCAAGGCATTATTATTTTGTCTGAGGGCTTCATAAAAGAAAAATATCTCTCCCTGTACCCCTTTAAATCGATTGTAATCAATTGCTTTTAATAAGTCATCGGTCGTAATACAATAGGAACCAATTTTTGCTAAAATTCCTGGAGAAAGTTTAGGTAATTGCCAATCTCTAAACTGAACATCCACCAATTGATCCACTAACCCTTTATAACTCCAAAAATTGCGCCGATATAATTGAGGATGAATCCAATCGACTAAATCTTGATCAATCCAGGCAATATAATCTTGTAAATATTCATCTAAACCCCATTTATAAATACTCGGAGCCATTGAAATTAATAAATGGGGTTTAATCGCTTTCACGTCTCGACGTAAACGCACTAAAAAATTGGTCAAAATATTGGCTCGCCATTGTACCCATTGGGGATCTTTATGATAGGTTGGAGGTTGACGGCCAAATTCTGCCCGATAACGAGCCACCGTTTTTGGATCATAGCCTCCTTCCGAAGGCATGGCGGGCATCCGGTCATCTCCTTGAATGCCATCAATATCATATTTTCTAACAACTTCTAAAACCAAACTGAGAACAAAATCCTGCACGTCTGGGTCAAAAGCATTCATCCACTCAAAGCCATTTTTAACAACTAATCCTCCTGTAGAATTAATACCTGACCAACTCGGTTTTTGAGCGAGAATTCTACCGCCATTTTGTTGATAAGAACTAGCAAATCCAAATTCAAACCAAGGAATGACTTTTAACCCCACTCGATGAGCTTCCTCAATCACCTCTTGCAGGGGGTCACGTCCCTTAACATAAAAATCGATTTCCACACCAAAGGCTTGAGCCATGACTTGACTGCGATACAACGTCACGCCTTTATTCCAAACCACCGGAAATACAACATTAAAGCCCGTTTCCGCCAAGAACTCCATCGCTTCTGCAATGGTCTGTCGAGAAAACATGACTCGACTATCGGTATTCGTTAACCAGACACCACGAACTTCCATAGAATCTCCTACATAATCGCACTTTATCTTAATAGTCAGGTTTTTCGGGATACTGATTGAGTAATCAGCACTTTTAACCTGCCTCAGAGCTAACGGAATTGAAAAAACCTACCTTGCCTAGTTAAGTTTTCAGCTATTATGTTTAACTAAGAGGCAATTTTAACGGATCGAGGTGAAAAGATAAGTTTTCCCAAATCCTAGCCCAGATGAACCCCCTAGCACAGGTCAAGACGGCAATTATGCCTAGCTTGTCAGCGATTAGGAAGAACGGGTTGTTAGGGTTTGAGGATTCAAACTGCTTTTATGAATATCCCAAATCAACAGCGATGGAGGAATCTCTTTCGGGGTAGACATCTAGCCCGTTATACTCGTCTGAAATCTACATTAGACTCAAGCTTCGTCAATTTATCGAGTTTTAGCTTATCCCTAAAACATCCGGGTCAACCCGTCGCTACGACTGCTCTACATTTTCGCTCTTGTGTTGTTTTTGAAAGTTTGGGGAATGTTCCACTTCAGCCACAGGATTATTTTCAGAAATTTTGTTCAGCAATTGTTTGGAGATTAATTGAACAATACACTCGGATTGCAGGTGATACAAGTTAAGCTGAACTCACTCTATGATCAGCCGTTCACCTGGATAAAGCCGAGGAGCAAAGCCCGATACAATTAAATTCCGATCAAGAATTTATACTCAAGATCATTCGGGCTCAATCTTCCATCCTAACTGACCAAAAACCTTTGTTTTTTTCTAAGGTTTCAACGTCTATTTTGCATTTTTTTCGTTGCCATGAACTGCACTAAAAGCGATTCAGGGTGAATTTCCACTATTAACACATTAAACTAAATCGTTCATTTTTTATGAAGGCCAGTGAAATTATCGATGCCCATAAGTTGTTAACGCGATATGCCACAGGAGAAAGGAATTTTAGTGCTGCTAATCTCATAGCGGCAAGCCTAAAAGACGTTAAGCTCAATCGCATTAACCTCAGTAATGCTACGTTACAAGGCTCCAATTTATCTCGCGCTCGATTGATTGGAGCGAACCTGAATGGCGCTGATTTGAGTCAAGTTAACCTCTCAATGGCCGTTTTAGTTGAAGCTAATCTCAGTGGTGCCAGTCTGACCGATACCATTTTACGCCATGCTGACTTAAGTGGTGTCTTATTGAGTGGGGCAATTTTATCTCATAGTGATTTGACGGGTGCTAATCTGACCTCTGCGAGTTTAATTTCAGCTTGTCTGCTCAACGGTTGTAAACTAACCGATGCAATTTTGGTGGGGGCAACCCTGAGCCGAGCTATTTTAAGCGGTGCTGATTTAAGTGGGGCGAATTTAACCCGAACAATTTTAAGTGAAGTCGATCTCAGTGGTGCGAATTTAACGGGAGCTAAATTTGTGCGATCGCATCTTAACCGAGCGAACCTCAGTGGTGCTAATCTGGTGAATGCAGATTTCAGCGAAGCCAGTTTGCGAGAAGCTAATCTGGGTGTTGCTAATTTAACGGGGGTTAACTTACAAGGGGCTGATTTAAGTGGCGCGAACTTAAACGGAGCCAACCTCAATGGAAGCCATCTCCAGGACGCGAATCTCCAAAATACGAATTTAAACGGTTTGAGCTTACATAACGCCGATTTGAGACACGCCGACTTGACTCAAGCCAATTTACGCGGCGCTAATCTCAGTGGGGCAAACTTAGAAGGGGCGACCCTTTTAGAAGCCGACTTGCGGGGTGCAAACCTCAGTCATGCCAATCTGACCGGGGCTGGACTCCTGTTGACCTCTCTCAAGGGAGCTAATTTAACCGGGGCTAACCTCTGTGAAACCAACCTCATCGGCGCGAGTCTGGGTATTGTTAACCTGAATGAAGCCACCTTGGAAGGAGCGATTCTTCCCAATGGAGCCACCTATTCTTAAGGATTAAATTTTTGCACAAATTCTCAAAATGTATGATATGATAGTCAAGTTTGAGACACTATAGGGTGGAGGTAAAACCACACAGAATGAAACAATTGGGAACTCATCTGGTCGTTGACGCTTGGCAGTGTCCCGCAGAACTTCTGAACGATCCTGAACGCATCCGTCGCGCGATACTTGATGCAATTTCTGCTGGAGGGGCTACCCTCATCGACTTATGCGTACACCAGTTTAGTCCTCACGGAGTAACTGCAACAGCCACTTTGGCTGAATCTCACATTGCTATCCACACTTGGCCAGAACTGGGGTATTTCGCTGCTGACTTGTTCTTTTGTGGAAAAGGAAATCCTCAGCGAGCCATTAAATTTCTAGAAACCGCGCTTCAAGCCAAACAGGTAAGATTCCGGGAATTTAAACGTGGTTATGAACCCGAAGACACTGAAATTCCAGATTCAATTAGTGAAGAATCCTTAGCAACTTTAGTTGAGACTGGAACTCGCGGTTAAAACCCGTCCATCGGTCATCGGAATGAAATCAAGATAGGTTTTGTTCTTCGTCCTTTCGTTAGTTTTGGCATCTCCTCAAAATTGAGTTGAAGAATCCTTAAACTTAACAAAGAAGTAACATTTCCTGTCTTCAACCCTCCTTACAGTCACACAGTGAAGTGACTCATTCTTTGAAAGTTGCATCAACATTCACAACTTCAAACTCAATCTTGGCGGAGGGTTTTCCTTCCGCCATTGTTTGTTGAATTCAACATTCATAAAAAAATAGATGGGAGTGTGGAAACTCAGCGTCTTCAGACAACAGATGAAACACGATGCAGGGGAAGTTATGCCCCTAGATATATTGAATTATGTTAACATGAAGAAGCTGTGCGAGACGTTCCTGTCAAATAGACTCTTAAGCCGTGTGCGGTGAAAGTCGCTCTTCACGGTTCTGAATGGGAGTTGGGGGTTGCAAAGCCCCCCTCGACCCCTAATATATACTCTACTCTAGTTTGAGTGTTTCAACCCTGTTGAGTTAATATGAGACGTAGAACCAAAATGGCACCTGCTAAACCTTCACTCTTTAATTACACAGCTTTAGCAGTGATTGGCGGGGTACTGATTCTGGGAATTGGGATTGGGATTGCAATTAGTTCCACAACCACCTTAACCCCAGAAAACGTCGCCTCCAGTCAATTTATTGACCGCAATGCGCCGAGTACCGAAACCTGTATTAAATTTGGTGCAAGTGCGATGGTAACGGATCTGCGTGTCTTTGTCACCCTTAACCCCTTCAATGTTTATGTAACGCAACCGAAACTCCAACCCGGATGTGTTCTCCGCACGAGTAACTGGGCGATTTTAAAACAACGGAATCTCCTGAATAATCAGCAAGAGCGAGATTGTAAACAACGGATGAATACCTTTGGATTTACCGGAGAATTAGAAAATAATCCTACGATTAACTGTATTTATCAAAATGATAGTGCAGCTAACCTGTTTATTAATCAACCGGGGGCTGTTCCCGCACCTAGCCGACCAGAAACAGAACGATTTTAAGCAGTATTGGGTTTCATAACAGGTTTTCAGATCCAATCCATTTTAGAGACGCGCTAATAGCCTTTTGGCAAATATAGGCGCGTCTTTGCATTATGTTATTATTTTCTTTTCTATAGCCAAATATTAGATTAACGTAAGTTAAGATAAACGAGCTAATACTTCCCCTGCGGATAAAATAGCAATTGGGGAGTTAACAAATCCCTGTAAATCACGAGTAACAATTGCATCCAAGTTCTCATTCATTGCACAAGCGAGTTGAACTGCATCTTCAAAATCGTCTAAATTTAAAGCCAGTGCTATTTTAAGAATATTTTGATTAACAGCACAAACTTCTAATGTTAATAACAAATCAGAAACATACTGTTTACCGATTTGGGCATTTCTCTGTTTTTTGACAATATAAAAAATATCAGTTAATGTCGTTGCTGTTACATAACCGATGATTTGACCGGATCGAATTCCCTGAAATAACCGATCAGCATCTTCAAAAAAGGGCATTCTAGCCAGTAAACTATCTAAAATAATATTAGTATCTAGTAATATCCTCATTTGAGATACTTCTCCGTTAAACTTTCATCTTTTAATCTTTCTACATCTTCATCAGTTAATTCAACGTTATCCGTTTTTAAACTTCCCCGCAAACGTTCCCAAACTCCATCAGGAACATCAGGACGAGGACGCAATTCTTGAGACAATGAATGAATAATAGACTCTACCAGTAATAACCGTTCATGAACGGGAAGTTGATAAGCAGCATTTTTTAATTCTTGTAAATTCATGGTTGATTTTTCCTCTTGTGTTTATTCAATTATATCTAATTTAATTTTTTACCTGTGTATAAACAGCTTCAACTCTCAATTTTTAGATCATCTTCAGAACAAATACCATCACAAATATGTCTATCGCTTTCACTAACATTCGGATTAGTTTTGAGATAATCCCTAATCCAATTACAACCCTTTTTGAGTAATTTATTCAGTTTAACATCTAAGTCTAAGATTAAATCATTAGGATCGATGGGCCATAATCTAACTGTTTTGTCATGGCTCGCAGAAGCAATCGTTTTACCATCGGGGCTAAAACTTACTCCATACACCTGATCAGTATGTCCTTCTAAAGTTCTAAAGAGTGTCCCATCAAGACTCCATAACCTTACTGTTCTGTCAGCACTAGCAGAAGCAATGATTTGACCATCCAGGTTAAATTTTACTCTCCAAACTCGGTCAATATGTCCTTCTAGGATTCTCAAGAGCGTCCCATCAAGACTCCATAATTTCACTGTTCTGTCGCCACTAGCAGAAGCAATCGTTTGACCATTGGGGCTAAAACTTACTCCATATACCGAATCGCTATGTCCTTCTAGGATTCTCAAGAGTGTCCCATCAAGACTCCATAACCTTACTGTTTTGTCAGCACTAGCAGAAGCAATCGTTTGACCATCTGGGCTAAAACTTACTCCCCAAACTGGATCGCTATGTCCTTCTAGGATTCTCAAGAGTGTCCCATCAAGACTCCATAACCTTACTGTTTTGTCAGCACTAGCAGAAGCAATCGTTTGACCATCTGGGCTAAAACTTACTCCCCAAATCCGATCGCTATGTCCTTCTAGGGTTCTCAAGAGTGTCCCATCAAGACTCCATAACCTTACTGTTTTGTCAACACTAGCAGAAGCAATAGTCTGACCATCTCGGCTAAAACTTACTCCCCAAATCCGATCGCTATGTCCTTGTAGAGTTCTTAAGAGTTTCCCATAAGGATTCCATAATCTAACGGTTCTGTCCTCACTAACAGAAGCAATCATTTGACCATCTCGGCTAAAACTCACTCCCCAGACTGGAGCGCTATGTCCTTCTAGGGTTCTCAAAAGTATCCCATCAAGGTTCCATAATCTAACGGTTCTGTCAACACTAGCAGAAGCAATAATTTGACTATCACAACTAAAACTTACCCCATAGACCCGATCAGTATGTCCTTCTAGGGTTCTCAAAAGTATCCCATCAAGGTTCCATAATCTAACGGTTCTATCAAAACTAGCAGAAGCAATAGTTTGACCATCTGGACTAAAACTTACTCCATAGATCCGATCGCTATGTCCTTCTAGGGTTCTCAAGAGCTTCCCATCAAGACTCCATAACTTTATTGTTTTGTCACCACTAGCAGAAGCAATAGTTTGACCATCTGGGCTAAAACTTACTCGATATACCGGATCGCTATGTCCTTCTAGGATTCTCAAGAGTGTCCCATCAAGACTCCATAATTTCACGGTTTTATCAACACTAGCAGAAGCAATGATTTGACTATTAGGACTAAAACTTACTCCCCAGATCCGATCAGTATGTCCTTCTAGGATTCTCAAGAGTGTCCCATCAAGACTCCATAACCTTACTGTTTTGTCAGCACTAGCAGAAGCAATCGTTTGACCATCTGGGCTAAAACTTACTCCATAGACTAGATCAGTATGTCCTTCTAGGGTTCTCAAGAGTGTCCCATCAAGACTCCATAACCTTACTGTTTTGTCAGCACTAGCAGAAGCAACAGTTTGACCATCTGGGCTAAAACTTACTTCAAGAACATCATTAGTATGTCCTTTCAAAGTATTTAATATTTGACCCTCTAAACGCCAAGTTTTAACCGTATGATCGTCACTAACAGAAGCAATAATTTGACCATCTGGACTGAAAGAAACTCCATCTACTTCACCCTGATGACCTATAAGTTGATTTCGTTCACTAATTTCATAGCTTCCTTGTTGTAGTCTTTCAATAACATTTCTCTTTAATTCCTCTGAAGGCTCTTGAATATTGTGTAACTTGACACCTGCTTTAACAGCAATTACCAAAGAGCTTAACTGTTGTTTTAACTGTAATTCCTTTTGAGATAAAGTTAATAAATCCTTAATCCGTTCAATATCTTCCTGTTCCTGATACTGACGACTGGCTAGGATAAATTCTCTTTCTTCTTGGTCAATAATACATTCACTTCTTTGTTTTAACCATTCTTCAGCTTCTACCAGTAACGCGCCTCGTAGCAAAGCACCATTATCTTTACTGCTATTTTTCCAGATATCTTTTTCAGCGCGTAACCGATCTTGCCATTTCCGAAATTCCTGATCTTCTTCCATCCACTCGCGCAGACGATCCCATCCTCTAATTAAAGCTTCATGGACTACTTCAACAGTTAGTTGTTTCTTGTCTTCATCCCGCCCTGTAACAACTAAACGAGCATTAGCTAATTCCGTAACTAATAGCCAATTTTCTGCCCCAATTTGTTCACGGGTTGCTATGCGACGAGTAGCCTCGGTATTTTCCCCAAAACGAACTAATTGGGTAAAGATATGCTTAACTCGATTTTGCTTATCTTCATGTAATTTATGATAATTTTCCTCAGCATGATTAGCTAAGGCTTTCTCAACTCCCCCAATTTCGTTATAAGCCGCGATTGTTAATTGACCATTACTTTGTTTTTCCCACAATTGTTCTAAGCAAAACTCTAGTAAGGGTAACTCACCAGGGTTACTTTTAACTGCATCTAAGATAATTTTTGTTAGTCCATCCTGAATTGTTAAATTAACTTCTTTCGCAGGTTTTTCAATAGCTGCTTGTAATTCGTCTGGCTTCATTGGCCCGATGTTTTCTGGCTTGCATTTTTGGAATATTTCTAGTAAAGGTTGATAATCTATCGCGTGTCCATAAAAATCGGCTCTGAGAGTAATTACCAAAACAATATTAGGCGATTTTGTTTCACTTTCTGCATTAATAACTTCTAATAATTGATCTATAAAAATCTTTCGTTCGTTTTCTTCTGTGCAAAGAGTATATACTTCCTCAAATTGATCTACAAAAATCAGAAAACGCTGCTTAGAAGAATTTTCTTGTAAATTTGCATCTAAAACATCTTTTAGAGTTAATTCACCTGCTTTAAAATTATTGGCATATTTTTTCGCTTTGGTAAGGCGCTCCATTTTATCCATTTCTGGTTCTAACAAGGATAAAAGAGGATAAGCCAGTTGAGAGAAGGGATTACTTGTTGGTCTGAAGGTAATAAATTTCCATCCTCCCTGTTCTTTTAATTGATGAATTAGTCCGGCATAAACAACCGAAGACTTCCCACTACCAGAGTTACCAATGACAGCTACAAACGGTCGTTTCTGTACGGAATCCACTAAGGTTTGAGTAAATTCCTCACGTCCGAAAAAAAGGGCTGCATCCTCTGTTGTGAAAGCTAATAACCCTTTATAGGGGCATATTTCAGAAGCCTTTTTAGTAGTTATAGCTGGATCAGACTCACTCCCTTGAGTCTTAGCTGACTCAGTAGGGGTAACAGATGGTACGTCTGTCTCTATACCCGCGATATCTTCCCAAGGCAAGTTTAACTCTTTGCAAATCAGACGAAAGCTATCCGCACTAATCCTTTTGCCCGCGAAAAATGCTTGAACCGTTGTGCGAGATAGTTGTGCTCGGTCTGCTAATGCGATCTTACTTGAGAAGCGATTTAAAGCTGCGTTGGCCTTTTGAAGACCACATGGAGATGCCTTAAGCGTTACTCGTCCCATTTTGCAGTTGATTATAAGTAATTATACTTAGTTGAGCACAAGTTGAACACTCAGCTTACAAAAATTCTACACTAGAACACTTTGCCTAGTCAGTGGTTCAGAAATTTAAGCAGACAATGAAAGAGTCCACCAAGCAATAACTCTAAATAGGCAAGGACATGAAAACTCAAATTAAACCCGACCGGATCATTACAATCAATAACTCCTTAGAACTTGTAGAAAGATATAAAAGGGGGGAAAGAAATTTTCCAAATGCCTATTTATCAGATGAACATCTCAATTGCGAGGATCTAAACAATATTAATCTGCGGGGAGCAGATTTGAGTGGTGCATTATTCCTTGGTGTTGATTTCACCAATGCAGATTTAAGCAACGCTGATTTACGTTTCGGCCATTTTTGTGATTGCAATTTCACAGGAGCGAATTTATCTGGAGCGAATCTTCAGCATAGTAACTTCGATGGCTCCAAATTCTAACTCAACGATTTTAAATCCACAGAAAACAATTATTTTAGGAGAAATAAAACTATGATAGTCTGCCCTTATAAAGAAATGAAAAACATTAAATCACTTCCTTGTTGCCGAGAACAAAAAGGCCAATGGATTTACTGTTCATTCTGTGGTCAAAAATATAAGCTTGATATTCCCCCAGATACGACTGATCAGTTAATTTGGGTGTTGTTAACAGCATTTATGCTGGTTGTTTTAGGTCGTTCCATTTTTGTCTCAAATTCCAGTCAAAAAACTCCTGAAACTTCCAGCAATTCCGATTCATTTTCTGATGTTTCAGAAATCTATTCCAGGCATTTACAAGATTAATAGGGAAAGGGCGAGTTTAGATAGATTTGTGTTAGGAATCAAATTTTATTCAGAACCCGCTCCTACGATTTATTGTTGTGTATAGGAATTAAAAATATGCCAATATTCCGTTGCGATCGCCCAATCTTCTAATGTGAAAGATGGAACCTACAGTTTACAGACTAAGCAAAACTGGACGTATTAATCCGCCACCTGAAACCCTCAACGAATTATTGATTAACTAAGAAAAAATTGGGAGTTGTAAGATCTTGGGTTAATTGAATCGAAATCATTTGACCCGGTTGTAAAGTTGTGGGTGAGGGGGATGTTCCTAGACCAATTCCTGCACCTGCAATTGCACCGACTAAGGCCCCAATTCCCGTAAATCCACTAACTAGAAATCCGGCTAAACTTCCTGCACCCGTCCCAATTCCTACTCGTTCAGGACTAACTTCTAAAGACCCTGGAATCCAATTAGATTGACCTCGAATGGGAATACTACGACCCTCTAAATTAATGGCTTGAGCAATAAATCGACTGCCTTTTGTTGTCGTTTCAAATTCTCCCACAATGGGCGTATCCGGTGGAACAATATAATTGCCTAAACTATCAACAATTCCCCCTTGCAATAACAACACATCCTGACGTTCTGAACGAGGGGTTAGCCGCACCTGATCTTCAGTAGGATAGAGTAACGTTAAGGAAGTTCCTGTGGGGAGCAAAATCGCCGACGGGCTAGGATTAAAATAGGATTGTGGCGTCCCTGGGGGTACCGCGTAAGGTAACGGTTGACCAAAGGGAACCGCTTGGGGGAGAGATCCCGTTCTACTGAATTGAGCATTGGGTGCAACCACGACCACCGCTTCAGAGACGGGAACCGGAGGACGATAAGCCGGTGTTTGAGGGATATATACGACCGTCTGAGGGGGGGGAGAAGGTGGGGTAATTGTGGGAAGCACCTGGAATTGAGTCGGTTGATTAACCGGAACTCTCACAACCTCTAAGCTGGAGTCTCTCATCGGTTGGGGGTTGGGTAAAGCCGTCTGTCTGGGGTCGTATTGACGCACAGAATATTGAGGCGGTTTAGAAGGTTCTGGCGGTTTCACCGTTGCAGAGGTTCGAGGGGGGGTCGAGGGTGCTACCTGGGTCGGAGTTGGGGGGGTTTGGGGTTGAGTCGTCGCAACATTCGTAGGGGTGGGGGGTTCTTCTGGAGGTAAGGTTTGCAGTGTCGGACGCAATACCCAGAGGTTATCAATCCCAATTTGTCGTAAATCTAAGTCTTCTGGATCAACACTAATACCCGGTGCAAACTCTACCACTAATTGCGCTTGTTTGGGTTTCGCCTGGGTTAGACTCACTTGACGGACAACGCCTGTTTCATAACTTTCTGTAATCTGAACTTTAACTTCCGTATTCGGGAGGTCGAGGACTAAACGAGGGGGAATATTATAAGCGGATACCTGGGGTTTACTCCCCGTCGGAAGTTCAACCTCGACAATTCCGGTATTGGGGTCAATTTTCCAGTCTCCCAAAGCCGCCTGTACCGCTAAAGGGTAAGCGGTTGTGATAGCCACAGCAGCGACAACACTAGAAGTTCTCAACAGCAGACTCCCATACAACGCGGGTACATCTGAGGCGACTAACGTTTGTACAGTTTGCTTAAATTGTTGCTTGAAGTTTTGCGCTTGCATGGTTCTTGCATGAAAACTCTAGTTTATGCAAGTTTTATTAGCACGTTTAAGAGGAAAATGCAAGTATAGACGTGCTATGGGTCTAAGATTGTAGATGACTGAAACCCCTATGAAACTGATTCAGAAATGGAAACGATTGAGCTCCTATTTTGTTTTTGATCATCCTTGGTGCAGAATTCGACAGGATAAGGTTGAGTTACCGAATGGAATTATTATTGATGATTTTTTTATTCATGTTCGACCGGATATTGCCTTAGTTTTACCGATTACAGAACAACAGGAAATTGTTTTTGTGCGTCAATATCGTCATGGCGTTGAACAAATTTTATTAGAATTACCCGCAGGCGCATTTAATCCAGAGAAAGAAACTCCAGAAGCAGCGGCGTTAAGAGAATTAACGGAAGAAACAGGTTATATTGCAGAGTCTATTGTTAAACTCGCAACGTTATATGATAATCCGGTTAAAGATACAAACTCAGTGCATTTATTTTTAGCCAATTCTGTTAAATTGTTATCAACAACTTCCCTGGATATTACAGAAGAGATTGAAGTTGTTTTGATTCCGATAGAAGCGGTATGGCTAAAAATTCAAACCGGAGAAATTTGTGTCGCAGGTTCGGTAGCTGCTTTGTTTTTAGGTTTAAATTATTTACAAGCAAATAACTAGGGTGGTTGATTGAAATAGATGGGTTAGATTAATAGGCAAAACCTTATAATTTGATGCTTCTAATTTCTTCCCATTCTTGCTTAATTTTATTGCGGTTACGAGTAATTTTTCAGGGGTTGTATCTCTATTTTCTGATCATTCATCATTGAATAATTCCGACATAATATGACCTGGCTTACAATAACCCTTGATTTCTTTCTAAAGCTTTTTTCAAATATTCAATAGCTTGCTTTAAATTATCAATTTCTTGTTGATTTTCTTGTTTATTCATCATTAATTCATCGAGTTTATCTTCAAGAGAACGAATTGCTTGTCTTTGCTCTTTAATGATTTCTTGAGCTAAACCGATATCTTTTTGAATATAAATAATTTCTTTAAAAATAACTTCTAACTTAGCAGCTTGTGTCAAAGCAATTTCTGGAGATTGAGCAAATAAGAAACCAACAGCTACACTCGCACCAGCACCTAAAATAGAACCTCCAGCAATAATAACAGCCATTCCTCCCATCATACCAAAACCTCCGGCTGCGATTGCGCCTCCTCCTAATGCCGCTAAAACAGCAGAAATGGCGGCAGCACCAGATAATCCCGGCGCTAAAATTGGTGCAAGTAAACCCACAATCACAGGAGTAAAAAAGAAGGCTAATACACCAACAAATACCGATCCTGCTAATATAAACCAAGGATTTATTCCACCTTTTAATCCTCCTATAGCTTCTTGATAGTTAGACTGAAAACGATCAACACAATCCGAATTAATATTTAGGGTAGCTGCGATCAGCTTTTGTTGGCTTATAACTTGTACTTCATCAGCAATTTTTAAATTTTTGAATTGTTCATCATCACCATCCCCTAAATTGTAATAAGGCTTAAACAGCGTAACTTCAAGTAAAATCAAATATCTTGTTAATTGATTTCCTGCTTCAAGAATAGAAGAGTGAACTAAATCTTTCAGACAATCTATATTAGTAATCAGTTCCACTGACTTCTGATCAACTTGATCAGAAGGAGTTTGACTGGTTAAAAAATTTTCTGTAGACTTTTTCCACTTTGATAGCCATTGTATTTTGAGAGGTTTAACTTGAAAATTAGTTTCACAGTCAATATCAGTTTGTACTATGTAATATTGATAGCTAAATAAAATTCTGGTTTGTTCTGGTGTTAAGCCAAATTCTTTCATAACTCTTAAAAAATTGTAGATGAATCCGTGAAATCACGGAAGAAAATTTACCTAATGTCTCTGGTAAGCTGGCTGATCCAAGCTGAACTTTATGATAACATAAGATATCATTTTCTACTATAGAGCGAATCAGAGGTTTAAGCGATCGCTGACTTACCAAGTCTACCCGCGTTTCTAGTAAATCTTCGAGGTAAAATTTTATATCTATATAACGGTCAAATGTAACTGAACCTTATAATTTACTCTACCATCACAACAATTTTAGTCTATTATAGACTCATAAACCCGCCTCAGTTGTAACCAACTCAGACGGGTTTTGTTTCTGTATAATTGCGTTTTCAAATCAACCCATAACGTTTACGATCTCAGACCGCTCTGATGAAGGGTTTAGCCTTCCCTTGACCGTAATCAAGTGGAGGAAGCGATAAAAACTCCACACCGTTTAAGTTGACTTATAATTGTACCGTTCGCATCCCTGACAGTTCGCTCTCCTTCGGTTTGCAACAATGGAACACAGCGGCATAACTTCCATCCGGTACTTACCTTATACTCTCTAATTTAACAGCTATTCTACTCATCATCATCTAGCTTATGAAATAAATCGTTCTCATCATTTAGATTTAGCTTTAAAGGAACAGTATCCCCACAAAGATTGAATTTGATATTTAAGGTAAAATTAAGGATAAAAATTGAAATCCCCCATCCGAAGATAGGGGACTTTTTGAGTCAGCGATAGTCATCTGTATATAAGATGACAAAATACCCACCTGATTTTCAACTAACTAGAGGAATAATTGTAGAATATTCTAAATCAATCTTAAGAAAGAGGATAAAAATCGTTAAAGTAATCATGATGTAGGGTGCGTAAGCAGAGCGCACGCACCAACTCCAAATTAACCCATGCTGTAAAAAAAATCGGGAGCGATCGCTATTTGATTTTACTCCAATATTGGCTCTACTCCCGTAACTGGTTTATAAAATATTAAAAATGGTTCTAAACACATCCAAATTTGCTAAAATTGCATAAGCAACTAAAGCTCCACCGACACCACCCACTAAAAATCCCCCTGCATATTCATGCCATCCTTCTGATGTTTTTAACGCTTCGGGAGGGTTCGGTGTAGTAACCGTTGCTAGGGGTTCCGGGGGATCACTAGCTGCATATAAAGAAATCGCAAAAGTGGAAATTAAAATGGTACTAATGGTGGCAAATAATCCCGCCATTAAACCTACTGCTGTATCTCGTAAAGGATTAAAAGTTACAAAGGGGCCTAATAACCAATAACCATGAGCTAAACCCACTTCTAACCCCCGACGTTGGGGTGATAAACCTTTACGATAAGCGGGTAAATTATTAATCAATGCTTTCGTAAACGCAGAAGAATTAATCGGGGTTGCTAAATTACCAATTTGCGGATCATCATAGGGAGCATGAACCACTTCACGGTTGCGGGGATCACCCGGACGATCATTAGAACGTTGAATATTTTCTACGATTTGAACCATAATCTTTGATTCCGTAATTTTATAGGATTACCTAAAACAAATTTAGAGGAATTTAGCCCTTAATTCATCTTCCAGAAGCCATATAAAATAATCTCTCTTGAGTTATAGTCGGAAAAAAGATCGCTAGTGGGCTACCTGATAGCTTATGAGCTAGGGATAGGGATTTTTCTGGATTAAAGGTTCCTGGGGAATGTAAAGTTTTATGTCAATTTTTAATCTTTCTGTCTCTGGGGTTCTCAGTTCTTGTTAGAAATATTTTCAAAAAAATATCCCCCTTTGTTGAGAGATTGGGAGATAATACAAATGTTACCAGTTAATCAAAGCATAGCAAATGACCGAACAAATAGAAAAAATCAAAAAATTAATTGCCACGGCTACCAACCCTAAGCAAAAGGCAATGTATCAGCAATTGTTGGCCAAGTTGAAATCGGAGACTGAAATAGAAACCGAGCCGGAAGTTCAATCAAAAACTGATGAAGTACAACCAGTAAAATTAGAAGCCATCAAACCCAAGAAAATAGATGAAGTCCAAGTAGCATCAGAACCCGTTAAACCCAAGAAAATAATTGCACCCAAGGTTAAAGTTGAACCCCAACCTTCAGCAGAACTTGAAACTCCCCAGGAACCCAAAGAACCTAAACCGAAAAATGAATCTTTATTCCAAGCCATCGGTATTATCAAAGGTGAAGTTAATTTAGGGGATGTGTCTACGATTAAGATAGGAGATAAAGAATATCGGTTATTTTATATTCCCGGTAGACGCCGATTTGCTTACGAAGCCCTTAAAAAGGAAATTGAAGCGACAGGAAACACGACTCAAAGATTAATCGTTTACCCTAAAATTTTACACTTTCCAGGCCGGGATCAACCTTATATTATAGCCTTCCAATTATCAGGGTTTATCTCCTCTATTCCCACAAAAAAAGAACATCCCTTCAATTCAGAATTAAAAGATTTTGAGTTTAGATTGTGCGGGTTATGGCAATTTATACCCGTTTGCAGAACGCCTTGTATCTCAGTCTTTAGAAACTTTACTAAAGATAGATTAGCGTGGATTAAAGAAGCAGAAGCCTCTCGGAAGGTTAAATTCATGAAGGCTACCCATGCGCCACTTTTGTGGAGAGATTCACCCGTAAAACCTTTTCGATTTAATCCTAAACTCGAAAAAGAACAACAAGCTAAAACTTATTTTGTAGAGTTAAAAGCCCGTTTTCTACCCGACAGAGATGTATTTGGATTTGTGGAATTGTTAAGCGAACCCACAGAGGAACGCCCTAACTTTTTTAAAGCTTCTAAAAAAATGAAGGCAGAAGCTTTAAGGGAAGTGGAATTTAAACGACGGGAAATTGAACAGGCACCGGATAATGAACCGATTGAAACTGTCACAAATGTTGAAGTTTCTAATACTACCGAAACTTTAACTGCACCGGACAGTCAGGACATCCCAGACAGTCAACAGTCAACGGTGAAGGAGGACAATCAAAATATCCCAGAGAGTCAACAAACAACGGTGAAGGAGGAGAGTCAAAACAGTGAAGAGTTGACAACAGTTGGATTAGAACCACTCAACCCGGATGATTTATCTCTTAACCAACTAAAATCAATTGTTCGAGAACAAATGAATGATGATGATATTAAGAAATTCGGAAAATTGACCAACAAAACGACCTGGATTGAAGCCTATCGTCATCTGAATTAATCCCATCCTTAATGGCGTTTGAGTCGCAACTGTGCGAACAGCGCCGTTAAGCCGGGGAATAGTTTCCACAATTGATGAAAAATTCCTTTAGGGAAAAAGTCAAAAGTTCTGTGTCAGGTGCTTGTAGAATTGAGGACAAGCTGTACGCAGCGAGTGTTTAAAATTTAGTGAGGTCATGTATGTCAACGATTCGGAAAATTGAAGGTAATCCAGGTGACACTTGGGATGATTTGAGTTGGACAGATTTGAATGATGTTGAGCAAGGGTTGTGGGTCACTTTAGGTTGGAATGAAGCAAGTTGGGAAGAAGACTCTGACGCTCCCAATTCTAATGAGAAATATTGGGAAGAATTAACCCAAGCGGAACGTGATGCAGCAACAAAACTTGGTTATAACCAAACTTATTGGGATGAAGATTAAGGGCTACAAAAAGCCACCCTCTGTATGATTAAATTACTTTCATGGTGAAGCCCTCTGCCTATGTTGCGGTGGGTTTTCTATGTTTTAATTGAATTTTTTGATAAACAATTGTTGACCAGTCCAAATCTTAACCTAGCTGACTTAAACCCTTGAATACGGAAAAACTGCCTATTGATTCGGCAGTTTAAAGAATCGTAATATTGAGGTTGACAATTGCTGATGGCTGTCTAAGAGGCAGCAAAAGCAATCATGAGCAGAGACGTCACTAGGAGGACAGCAGCCGCACCTTGAAACGCATAGCGACTTTGCTGTTCCGGTGAGGGGTACTCAGCATAAGACATTTTGGGTTCGATGGCGTAGTTATTCAGGATTCCGTTTTCGTTGGTGGTGTACATGGTGTTTTTCCTTGAACTCGCTTGTGTATGTAAATAAATGTAACGCAATGTTAAAGATTGTAACAGTGACTTGACTCAACAACAGAGGTGATGTTAATCACAAGGAATTTTTCAGCCTACTTCCCCAGAAACCGGGTTTCTCAACAAAAATTCTGATTCTATTCCCTGAAATTACCTGAGAAACCCGGTTTCTTAGCAGCTAACAAGGCTCTGTACTTCCCCAGAAACCGGGTTTTTCAACAAAAATTCTGATTCTATTCCCTGAAATTACCTGAGAAACCCGGTTTCTTAGCTTGGGGGGTTAACGATCACCATTTTATTAATTTATATCTATTGATAAAAGTCTATGCACAGACTACACCTTACAATGATTGACGTGACTGCTCATAAAAGGCTGAACAATGGTTGAAAAATTAATTATCGATAACTTTGCTGGAATTCAACACTTAGAAATAGAGGTGAAGAAAATCAATATTATGATTGGCCCTCAAGCCAGTGGTAAGAGTGTTTGTGCAAAATTATTATTTTATTTTAAAGAGTTTGTATCTGATCTAGTTACAGCTATTGAGAATGATCAAAATCAATTTGATTTAGATTCCTTTTATTTAAAAAAATTTATCAGATTTTTTCCAGAAGAATTTGGAGGATTAGATGGGTTTAATCTTAGATATGAAAACGACAATAGATTTATAGAAATATCAAAAATCAATGCTGATTCAAAACTAACTTTAGAGTCTGCTGAAATTTACAAAAAAGAATTTTCGGATTTAAAAAAAATATATATAAAATTACAACAAGATAATTTGGAAGTCAGTCAAAGTCAATGGACGGTTTTTGACAGATCTAAAGCTCGGTTACAACTTCTCAACCACATCCAATCTTTATGGGGTAAAGCCTCAATTTTTGTTCAAGTTTTTATTCCAGCAGGACGAGCATTTTTTTCCAACATACAAAATCATATCTTTACTTTTCTTTCAAGCAATAATTCATTAGATCCTTTTATTGAAAAATTAGGACTGACTTATGAAAGCATGAAAAATCTTACTTTTGGGCTTAATCATGATCTTGAAAAAACTAAACTATATCAAGAAATTGAAGAATTAGTTTATCAAGTATTACAAGGTAATTTTTTAGTTGAAAAAGGCAATGATTATTTAAGAAGCTTAGATGGAAGAAAAATTAATATTGCCAATATTTCATCAGGTCAACAAGAAGCATTACCGTTAGTAGTTATATTATCTAAACTTCCTTTTTTACCTTCTTTACTTCAAGGAAAGACCATATATATTGAAGAACCAGAAGCACACATTTTTCCACTATCTCAAAAACATATTGTTGAGTTAATCGCTACTGTTTTTAATACTAACCCTGATGGTCTTCAATTTTTTATTACCACCCATAGCCCTTATATTTTAACCGCAACTAACAATTTACTACAAGCGGGTTTAATTTATCAGGATGCTAATGATGAAGTTATCAAAAAACTCGAAAAAATTGTTCCTCGCTATAAAGCCTTATTCACAGAAGATGTAGCTGTTTATTCTCTGATGGATGGTTCATGTCAATCCATTATATCGGAAGAAACAGGATTAATTGATACTAATATTATTGACTCTGTTTCCGAAGAATTAGCCATTGAATTTGATCAACTTCTTGACCTGATTTAAGTGCGATATGAAAAAGCGATTTCCAGAGTGCGAAAAAATTATATCTGATAAACGAATAACTCGTAAAGAAAATCAGAGTCAAATTATTATTGAAAATCCGAATCAATTTAAAGTTTGTGTAGTTCAGGTTGATGGATGTGCAATTAAAGAAGGTTTGCGTTGTGATTATCTGGTTATTCCTGATCAACAGGATATCAAAAGAACATTAGAAATCTATATTGAGCTTAAAGGGTCTAAAATTTTGCACGCCATTGAACAACTAGAAGCAACGATTAAACAACTCTCTGATGATCCAGCCAAACAAAAAAAGGTTTGTATTATTATATCAACCCGATGTCCTCTAGCCACAACTGAAATTCAAAATTTTAAGCGAGATTTCAAAAAGAAATATAATGCTACATTAGAAGTCAAGAATATAAATTATACTTATTTTTTAAGCTAATATTATTATAGTTAAAATTAGGAATACTGAAATTGTCTGAAATTGAAGCATTAAAAGAAAACACTCAACCCTCCTTTGTCCATATTCCGGTACTGAGTCGGGAATTAATTGCGGGTTTAGAAATGCGTGCGGAGGGAGAATATTTGGATGCGACCGTAGGTGGTGGCGGACATAGTTTGTTATTGTTGCAAGCAGCAGAGAATATCCGGTTAACGGCAATTGATCAAGATCAAGATGCGATCGCGGCTGCCCGTGTTAAATTTGAACAAGCAGAACCTTCTCTGCTGGAAAGGGTGCAGTTTTGGCAAGGAAATTTTGCTCAATATAACCCCAAAGGAAAACAATTTGATGGCATTATTGCCGATTTAGGGGTAAGTTCCTATCAGTTTGATCAGCCAGAACGGGGGTTTAGTTTTCGTTATACTGCCCCTTTAGATATGCGAATGAATCAACAACAATCTTTAACGGCGGCGGAGATTATTAACCATTGGGATGAGAAGGAATTAGCGAATATTTTTTATCATTATGGGGAAGAACGGTTATCAAGACGCATTGCTAAACGAATTGTAGAAAAACGGCCATTTCAAACCACAACAGATTTAGCAAATGCGATCGCCAATTGTGTTCCGGGGAGTTATCGTCATGGACGGATTCATCCCGCTACCCGTGTGTTTCAAGCTCTAAGAATTGCGGTGAATCAAGAGTTAACGTGTTTAGAAAAATTCTTAGATCAAGCCCAATATTGGTTAAAACCGGGAGGCAGAATTGGGATTATTAGTTTTCATAGTTTAGAAGATAGAATCGTTAAACATCGATTAAAAGATTCTCCTATTTTACAGGTCTTAACGAAAAAACCGATTCAACCCCAACCGGATGAACTGAACAATAATCCCCGTTCTCGTTCCGCAAAATTAAGAGTAGCAGAACGAAAGCTCATCGAATCTTAGAAAATCATCTAACGGTTCAATTCGTTTCAAGAGTGTAATTCTCAAGGGTTAATTTTAGCCCTTGAAATCAAGGTGATTATTTCTACTAAAAGAATTTATAATATTGATAGCCAGCCTTAACAGGTTAATCAAAAACCTGTGAGTTTCTAACCGATGTTAAACCCAGTTCAATTCAGTATAAAATTTTATGAATCGTCGTCAGTTTTTTAATCGCTTAAGTCTGGGTACTTTAGCAACCTCAATTCCTATTATTATTGGGGCTTGTTCTCAATTTTTGACCTCTTCTAAGTCCCCAACCCAAACACCACAATCGAATTCTGAACCGATTTCCCAGACCCCTGCTGATGGATTTATTAAGGTGGGAACCGTAGAAGAATTAGCGCAAAGTGGACAAATTCTTGACCTTAAACATCAGTTAATTGTCATTCGTAATCCTAATACAGAAAAACTAGCAGCATTCGATTTGAATTGCCCTCATCAAGGTTGTTCTGTGGGGTGGGAACCTACTTCTAAAACGATTATTTGTCCTTGTCATGGTTCTCGGTTTAATAGCGAGGGGGGCATTATCCAAGGGCCAACGGTGAAACCGCTAAAAGCTTATCCAGCCCGAATTGAAAATCAAACTATTTTCGTTAAATTGGGTTAAAATCAAATGATTAAAATCCCATTAAAATCTCGATTTTTTAAAACATTTGTGTTAATTATTATAGGGCTAATCTGTGGACTGCTGGCTTGGTTCTGGCAATCCTATAAACCCCTAGAAACCGCTCAATTTGTTGCTATTCCTTCCTCAAATAGTTCTCAATTGCGGAAAGAACCCATTCAACCGATTCCGATTCATGTAGACCTGAATCAACAACAAGTTCAGTTAGGACGTAAACTATTTTATGATGTTCGTTTATCTCAAGATAATAGTATTGCTTGTGTCACCTGCCATCAATTTAATAATGGAGGCATAGATCGCCTAGTTCGTTCAATTGGAATGGCTGGTAATGAAGGTGTTATTAATGCCCCAACGGTATTTAATAGTAGCTATAATTTTAAGCAATTTTGGGATGGACGTGCTAATAGTTTAGAGGAGCAAATTCAGGAGGCTTTATTTTCTCCAGAAATGGGGAATGCAAGTTGGTCTGAACTGATGAATAAATTGCAACAAATTCCCAGTTATATCACTGAGTTTAAAGAAGCTTATCCTGATGGAATGACACCCACCAATCTCAAATCTGCGATCGCTATTTTTGAACAATCTCTCTTGACACCTAATTCTCGCTTTGATAAATTTTTACGAGGAGATGAAAAGAGTATTAACGATCAAGAAAAGGAAGGATATCGTTTATTTAAAGCCTATGGTTGCATCGCTTGTCATCAAGGGATACTGCTCGGAGGTAATATGTTTCAAAATTTGGGCTTATTTGGAGATTATTTTAAGGCTCGAAAACCGAACACTTCTGGTGAAAAACCTGCCATTACTAAGGCAGATTTAGGTCGATATAATGTTACACGGAACCTAGAGGATCTGCACGTTTTTAAAGTTCCCAGTCTGAGAAATATTGTTTTAACTCAACCCTATTTCCATGACGGTTCTGTTACAACATTAGACGCAGCAATTCAATTGATGGCTCAGTATCAACTGGGTCGTGAAATTCCCCAAACTGACATTGACTTAATCATTCAATTTCTAAATACATTAACAGGTGAGTTACCGAAGTAAGCTACTCGTGAATTTAAAAGTTGTAACGCAGATCGGTTTCAGGTATTGAGTTTTGGGGATTTATAATGATGTCATTTAGATGTGTATTAGGTTAAAAATGTTGATCAAAATTCCACGCCATACTATGATCAGTATAACTATGTTTTTACTAATTTTGGCTTGGGGAATTAGTAAAAGTTTTTCTTTAGATTCAGCAACCTATCAAGCCTATCATAACACAATTTTACAATTAGAATCAACCGAGGCAAAATTAAATCAAGAAATTTTGAGAGATAGATATGAACTATTTTTTTCCTATGACCTTTTAGTGCAATCCATATCTCAACAAAAATTATTACACTATCAATTGCAATCCATTCCCAGTTTTGTTCAAGGGAAGTTTAAACAACAACTTTTGAATCAGTTAAAATTACAAAGAAAATTAATCGAGCAAAAAGAAACACGATTAGAAACGTTTAAATCTAAGAATTCTGCACTTAAAAATTCCTTACGTTATCTTCCATTTCTCATCGAAAAAGC
Organism: Planktothrix sp. FACHB-1365; assembly: GCF_014697575.1. Taxonomy (GTDB): domain Bacteria; phylum Cyanobacteriota; class Cyanobacteriia; order Cyanobacteriales; family Microcoleaceae; genus Planktothrix. The sequence goes on from NZ_JACJSC010000025.1 coordinate 85,171, forward strand.
CAGTCCAGAATTTCAAAAGCAATCTCAATTTAAAATGTTAGAAGCTCCTCTCAATCATTTGCTATATGATCTATTACTTTACAATCTAACCCCTGATGAAGAACTGAAAGTGAAGATAGAAGGGCAAATTCAAAATCTCCATACTTTACAACAAGATTATTCAACGGTAGAAATAGAATTTCCTTTAGAATTAGCGATCGCTCATGCAGAAATTATTCTTCAGTATAAACCTCTAGTTGATCAGTTAACAAATCAGCTTTTAAATATTTCCTTATCCGACGTGGATCAGGATTTAGAAAAAGTATATATACAATCTTATAAAACAGCTTTAAGTCAAATCAACTTATATCGATTTTTAACTTATATTTGGTTGTTGCTAGGAATATTAATAGCGGGTTATCAATTCATTAAAAATTTAACTAAATCTAACCAAAGAATTGCTAAATTAAATCAACATATTTCAGAATTAAACGAACAACTTCAAGTTGAAAACTTCCGCATGGTTGCAGAACTTAATATCTTAAAACAGATGCAAAATATGATTCTTCCTAAACTCGAAGAACTTCAAACCATTAATACTCTCGATATTGCTGCATATATGGAACCTGCTGATGAAGTGGGAGGAGATTATTATGATATTTTAGACACCGATGGAGTGATTACAATTGGAATTGGCGATGTCACCGGACATGGATTAGAAAGCGGCATTTTAATGTTAATGACACAAACCGCAGTTCGTACCTTAAAAGAAACTCAAGAATCAGATCCCGTAAAATTTCTTACAATTTTAAACCGAACCCTTTATAAAAATATACAACGCATGAATACCGATAAAAATCTAACCCTTTCTATTCTGAATTATACAGAAGGCTTATTAATGATTAGTGGACAACATGAGGAAGTTTTAGTCGTGCGAAGGGAAGGTGAACTCCAACGCATCGACACTATTGATTTAGGTTTCCCCATTGGTTTAGATGAAGAAATTACTCAATTTATTAGTAAGATTTATATGGAATTAAAACCCGAAGATGGGATTGTTCTCTATACCGATGGGATTACTGAAGCCTGTAATATTGATAATCAACAATATGGACTGAATCGCTTGTGTGAAGTTATCCGTTGTCATTGGTGCAATTCGGCTCACCAGATTCAAAATGCTGTGATTGAAGATCTGAAACAATTTATAGGGAATCAAAAACAATTTGATGATATTACCCTTTTAATTTTAAAACGGAAATAAATCAATAGGGTCTAAAATTATGAGTATAATAAATAGAACTTTCATTCATTTCTCCTCTACTGGCTTATGAACATTCTCAAAAAATATTCTTTATTCATTCTTCTCGTCATTGGGATTTTGATCACTCCCGTTTGGACAATCCTCACATCCGCACAAACCCCCAACACGTTACAAACCCAACTCGTCGAATATCAACAAGGTGATACCGTTTTAGAAGGATATTTAGCTTATGATTCTTCACACACGGGGAAACGTCCAGGGGTGTTAGTTGTGCATGAATGGAAAGGGTTAGATGAGTATGCAAAAAGTCGCACGGAACAACTCGCACGCCTCGGTTATGTCGCCTTTGCTGCGGATATTTATGGCAAAGGAATACGACCCCAAACCGCAGAGGAAGCCAAAACTCAAGCCACCCTTTACCGCAGTAACCGGACGTTATTACGACAACGAGTGAATGCCGCATTAGCAGAACTTCGGAAACAACCTCAAACCGATAGTGAACGTTTAGCTGCTATTGGGTATTGTTTTGGCGGAACAACGGTTTTAGAATTAGCAAGAAGCGGTGTAGATATTGATGGAGTAGTCAGTTTTCATGGCGGTTTAGATAGTCCCAATCCCCAGGATGGAAAACAAATTAAAAGCAAAGTTTTAGTGTTACATGGTGCGGATGATCCGTTAGTTTCCCCGGAAGATATTAAGGCATTTGAGAAGGAAATGCGAGAGGGGAATGTGGATTGGCAAATGGTGAGTTATGGGCGAACTGTTCATAGTTTTACGAATCCCAAAGCGGGGAATGATCCCTCTAAAGGAACTGCTTATAATGCAGATGCTGATCGACGTTCATTTGAAGCTATGAAACTGTTTTTTGAGGAAATATTTTAAACCAACCGGGTTTCTGAACCCGGAAATAAATTTCGGGCTAAAAGCTAAAGTTATCTAAAGATAACTAAAAAGTCAACTATTTCATTAACCCGTTTTAACGGGTTTTAGCTTTGAGCCTGAAATTTATTTCAAGGCTTTTCAGCTTAAATTGACACCAATAAGGCATACCTCGACCTTAGAATGAATTGGCTTTTAATACATTTTTATAACTGATTTAGACTCGCTATAAATTAGCGATCGCTAAAAAAACAGCTAATCAATTATTTTAGATTGTTTAGTTTGACTCACTTGCCAATGCTTAATGTTAAAATTGATGATTAATCAATATTTAAGCAAAATTGACCTTAATAGGTGGAATCTTAATCATCAAATTAGCATTAACGTTAACATCAATCATCCCAAAACCTCCCTTAGTGGGTTGTACTGCATCATAACGAATTCTAACCCCAGTATCGGAGTAACTATTAGGATAGCCTCTAAAACTGCTATTATTCCAATCTCGCCAATCAGAATAATCGATTCCTCCTGCCATTCTGGGTAAGATTGCAGCTTGAATTTGAGGAGTTGTTAAGCGTGTATTTTCCTGCAAATATTGTGCTGCGATCGCCATTCCAATAGAAGCAGCACCGGAAAATGCAGATAGGGTGGGTCTACTATCTTCAATGCGAGGAAACACAAGTGCTGCATTATTTCCTAAACTTTCACGACGTTCTGATCCGATGATTACCGAATATTGAGGACTTCTGATTTCCGCAACCGTAACATCTTGAAATTGTCTATGCAAAAACTCCCGTTGTGCTAACTGAACTTCTAACCTTTTATCCCACCATTCTTGCTCTCTTCTTTGAAAGAAAGAAAATGCTGATCTTGCCAAGCTTCCCATGACTAAACGTAAAACCGGGTTAGCTAGTAAGAAAAACAAGAAAGCATCTGCTCGTTTGGGGTTATGTAACCCTAAATTAACGATAAACGTAGCAGTCCCCAGACCACTATAGTATATGAATTTTCTCCGTTTCATAGCGTTAATTATTCTAAAAGATCTTCAAAAAAATAAATTGCTGGGCATCCCGGGTTACCCCACGAGGTAGAACCTATTTTTATACATTGACCTTCTAAACCAATGCTACGAGTATTAGTAACATCTATAATCCACAGAACTTTTTGTCCCGCAGTTAAATCTCTGTATTCATAAAACTGTCCATCTTTGTAGATTGATAACCTACTAACAGAACCTTTACGATAAGTATGATCATCGGGGATACCAATTGCTAAACTTAAAGTTTTAAATCTGGGTGTTTCTCCTGGTGCGGCTAATCTGCACGCTGCTCTGCTCCCATTTTTGTCAAGAGTATATGACTTACCATCATGTGAATAAGTACTGCTCTCTCCAAAATAACCAACTGCTCTGAAGACTTCAAAACCTACAATTAAATCTCGGTTTTGAGCAAAATAATTTGAATCATTTGAAAGTTGACATCCTAGCTCTCCCAAAGAAGTAGTGCCAGGGCGACGAGCTTGAGCATAAACTAAATTTCCTGTATCCAGAAATAGGGTGGCTAAAATCAAACTGGAGAGCCATCCATTAACTAACCTATGTTTAAAAATATTCATAATCATCTCAACTTAGAGAGTCTGGTAATGAGGATAGGAATTCAATAAAATATCATCAAATAAAATTGTGATTTTAGAAATCCTGCAATGTACGATTTAATCGTGAGTTTTGTTACGAATTATTAGGGTAAAGTTCTAAACTGTTCTAAAATGTTTGATTAAGCACTATTATATTTTAGGTTATAATGGCTAGATTCCTGACTACATCGTAACCCTATGACTGTTACAGAGGCTTTACAATTAGCAAATGAGTTAGTCTTTGCTCAAACCGGAAAACATTTAGATGATTTGCAAGAAGAAGTGCTCAAGGGGTTGTGGCAAGGTCAAACTTATAAGAAAATTGCAGAGGAATCTAATCGGAGTGAGAGTCGGGTTAAAGATATTGGTCATAAATTATTACATATTTTATCAGAACAGCTAGGGGAAGATGTTAAAAAATCTAATTTTCGCTCTACTATAGAAAGAACCAAGATAACATCTTCACCCTCGTCACAAATTGTAGAAATTAATCATAATTTTAATTTTTGTTCGCAGAGTTTTCATAATAATACGAAAGAAGTTCTATTAGACAAGCTTTCTAATACTTCCACAGTATTTCACGATTTAACAATAGCTCCTAAAATCACCTATTTTTGCGATCGCAGCACCGAACTGAACACCCTATCCCAGTGGTTAATTGATCAAAATACTCGTCTAATCTCAGTTTTAGGATTAAGCGGTATTGGTAAAACCACTCTAGTTAAACAATTTGTTGACCTGAACTTACAATCCTTTGATATTATTATCTGGAAAAATATTAAACTCTCCCCATCTTTAGATCATATTCTAACTGAAATTTTAACCTCTATTAATCCTGATTCTATTTTAGCTGATAATAAATTAACTCAAATTTTAAATCTTTTTCGGGATCAAAAATGTTTAATTATTCTGGATGACGTACAGGAATTAATGATTAAAGGACAATTCGCTGGACACTATCAAAGTGAATATCGAGATTATCAATCCTTTTTTACAATGATCACTGAAACTGAACACAAAAGCAGTTTAATTTTAATCAGTCAGGAAAAATGCCAAGAAATGATATCTTTAGATCAGGAATTATATCCCGTTCAGTGTTTAGAGTTGGAAGGGTTACAGGATATTAAAATTCTCAGAAACTATGGTTTACTCGATCAGGAGAATTGGTCAAAGCTGATTGAATTGTATGAAGGTAATCCGGCTTATTTAAAAGATATTGTAGATTTAATTAAAAAAATATTTGGCGGTAAACTCTCTGACTTTTTAACAGAAAATAGTTTAATCATAACAGAAAGTATTAAATTTCGTTTAAATCAAATCTTTGAGCGGTTATCTTTAATTGAACAAGAGATTCTCATAGAACTTAGTCAGGATAATCACCCGGTATCCAGAGAACATTTAAGAGAACGTTTATCGTTATCATCAATAGATTTGATTAATGGGTTAGACTCTTTAAACAGACGGTATTTAATCAAAATTATTCAATCTGACCATATTTTATTTAGCGTATCTCCTGTTATCCGAGAATATATTAAAGTTTGCTGTCATCAACAAAACTAATGGGTCAGAAACCGGGTTTCTCAACAAAGTTTGATTTAAGGCGACCAATCTTAATCAGAAACCCGGTTTCTTGAAATTGTGCGATCGCATTCTCTAAGGGGTCAGAAACCGGGTTTCTCAACAAAGTTTGAATTGCTTTTTTACGTGCGATCGCTTTCCCCACGCCCCAGTTAGCTTAACAGGCAAGATGCCTGTTCCACATTCCACAAAAATGCCCCAACCCCCGACACAGCAACAATTCAGTATTTTTTCACGATTTTTATTAGAACCCTGGATAATAGAGGCGGTAAGATGGGTAATACCTGATCTGTTCATCTGGGAGTAGGGAATCGCATGAGTCGGGGAGATGGTCGAAAGCTGAAACTCATGGTCGTCGATGACGAACCAGACAACTTAGATTTGTTGTTTCGGACATTTCGCCGGGACTTCCAAGTGTTCAAGGCCGACAGTGCCCTCAAAGCTCTGCAAATTCTCGACGACGAGGGTGAAATGGCGGTGATTATTTCTGATCAACGGATGCCAGAAATGAACGGAACCGAATTTCTCGGCAAAACCGTTGAACGTTTCCCAGACACCATTCGGATTCTGTTAACTGGATATACGGATGTTGAAGACCTGGTGGAAGCGATTAACTCTGGTCAAGTTTTCAAATACATCACCAAACCTTGGAACCCTGAAGAACTCAAGTCTGTAATTCAACAGGCTTCTGAAACTTACAATTTCTTCAAACAACGAACCAATACTCTGCGGCGCGCTCTGCGTCGGGAATCTCTCTATAACGATGTCGTCAGTGCTCTGCGAGAGTCCCTCGACTACTCCAGTATGCTACAGACGATTGTTCGGACATTGGGAGAAACCTTTAATGCAACAGGCTGCTGTATTCGTTCCGTAGAAGAGGGTAAACTTTCGGTTCAAACCTTTTCTTTTGGCGGAGAAGGAGAGACTGTCCAAAGTTGGTTATCTCAACTGGAAATCCCCATGCAAGGGGTATTAGAAAGTCGAGAAACTCAAATTCAACAAGGGCAAAATCAGCCGAATAACATCAATGAAATTATTTTACCCCTGACCTATCAGCATGACTTACTGGCGGTTTTAGCCTTATATCAAGAAAACAGTTCATCTCCTTGGTCAGAGGATGATATTCAACTGTTGGAGGTGGTTTCCGAACAAGCGTCTTTAGCTTTGTCTCAAGCCAAACTCTATCAACGCACGGTAGAGTTAGCCGAACAAATGCGGAACGAACTCAAAGTTGCCAGTCAAATTCAAAATAATCTTTTGCGTCAAAGTTGGCCAGAGTTTGACACCTTTCGGGTACAAGCTTGTTGTCATCCGGCGCGGGAAGTGGGGGGAGATTTCTTTGAAGTCTTTATTCATCCTCAAGGGGATATTTGGGTGGCCTTGGGAGATGTCTCTGGGAAAGGGGTTCCAGCCGCTTTATTTATGGCGAGTGCGATTTCGGTGATGCGTCGGGAACTGTCTCAGGAAACGTCCCCTGAACCCGATCAAGTCATGCAGAATCTTAATAGTATTTTGTCAGATGATTTAGTCAGTAATAATCACTTTATTACAATGGTTTTGGCTCGTTATACCCCGTCTACGGGGCATCTCGCCTATGCCAATGCTGGACATATTTATCCCTTAGTCTGGTCACATCAAGCCATTAGGGAGGGGGCAAATCGCACTCCTTCATCGGTGCAGGTTGAACCGACGTTTCTCAAGACTCGTGGCATTCCGTTGGGAATTCTGCCTGTCTGGAGAGGCAAAGGAGACAGTTTCACGATTAATCCTGGGGAGGTCTTCTTAGTGACCAGTGATGGTATTACTGAAGCTACAGTGGTGCAGGAAACAACGGATGGTAGCCCCGCCATTCGATCGATGTTGCAACAGGAGGGACTTTGGAAGTTACTCCAACAACAAGAACAGCTAAATTTAGATGGTTTATTAGCGGCTATCCGCGAACATAATCCCGTTCAGGAAGATGATCAAACTATACTCTCTCTGGAGGTTTTGTTGACTGATGAAAACTGAGCTTCAAGTGCCAAGCGATATTAGGTTTTTAACAATTGTTGAAAACTGGTTATTGAGCAGTTTGGAAGTGGAGCTAGGAGAGCACGTAGATTGGCCCCGTCAATCCAATCGGTTTCGCCTCGTCCTCGCAGAAGCTTACTCCAACGTCATCCGTCATGCTCACCGCAATAAACCCGATCTTCCTGTGATGGTTCGTTTAGAATTTAAAGATCGAGATATTTCTTTAGAAATTTGGGATCACGGTACAGGCTATGAAGTGGATAATTATAATCCTCCTAAACCTGAAGATAAACAAGAAAGTGGTTATGGTTGGTTAATTATGAATCGATTAATGGATCGAGTGGATTATTGTTTACAAATTGATGGCCGTAATTGTTTAAAATTAGAAGCCAGTTTACCCGAAAAAGTAACAAAATCTTAAATCAGTTATCAGTTATCAGTTATCAGTTATCAGTAGAGACGTGCCAAAAGCCTTACGGCATGGCTCCGCCAAGGCACGTCTGTACAAGTTATCAGTGAGAAGTTGATCGTTAATCGTCTTTACTGATTACTGATTTTTAATAATTCTGGCGCTGAAGCTAATAGTTTAACAATGACTTCTTCAAGATTTCCTTGTTCAGTTAAGAGGAATTGCCAGCCAACATTAACAGTAAATAAGGAGGTTTTGACTTCGCCGAAGATCTGTATAAGCTGTTGACCATTTTCTAAGAATTGGCTATCAGCACTTTTGGGTCTTAATTTCATCCCCTTGGCTTCCGTTTCCAGATAATTTTGAATCGCCTCTTGACCTGTAATTAATTCTGTAAAGGGTGCATACAATTTCCCCTGGTTACAAAATAAAGAAGCTGTTGTTGCAAAGTCTTCATCATTAAAGCTTTCAAAATAACGATATACAGCGATCGCATTAACGTTATCAATAGAAAGTTTAAATTGACAATCTAAAGGTGTTGTTGTCATTTTTTTAAATCCCGAACCCTAAAAAAAAATTTTCTTAATTATAAATTTTAGAGACTCCTAAATTTTCCTATACTCTAAAAATCTATCTATAGTATGAGTATCCATCATCAGTCATCAGTTGATTAACCCTTAACTCTTAGACTGATAACTGATAACTGATAACTGATAACTGAAAAATGGATTCAGAACAAATCAAGCAAAAAGCTTTATCCTTGGGATTTCATAAAGTTGGGATTGCTGCTATTACGGATATGCAGGATAATCAGCAACGGTTACAAACTTGGTTAAATCAAGGATATGCTGCGGATATGGCGTGGATGAATAATCCTAAACGTCAAGATATTTGTCAATTAATGCCAGAAGTTCAGTCTGTTATTTGTGTAGCATTAAATTATTATACGCCTCAACAATATCCTGAAGGAAAGGAATTTGCTAAAATTTCTCGCTATGCTAGAGGACGAGATTATCATCGGGTACTGCATAAAAAGCTGAAAATTTTTTGCGACTGGTTACAACAACAAGCAGCAGGAATTCAAGCTCGATATTATGCTGATACTGGGCCGATTCAAGATAAAGTTTGGGCACAACAAGCGGGTATTGGATGGATTGCAAAAAATAGTAATGTGATTACCAGAGACTATGGGTCTTGGGTATTTTTAGGGGAAGTTTTAACCAATTTAACGTTAACGCCTGATACTCCCCATACTCAACATTGTGGTACTTGTACCCGATGTTTAGAAGCTTGTCCAACTCAGGCCATTACTCAACCTTTTGTGGTAGATGCTAATCGTTGTATTGCCTATCATACCATTGAAAATCGGGCTGAAACCTTACCCGAAGATATTAGCAAACAGTTAAACGGTTGGGTTGCAGGGTGTGATATTTGTCAAGAAGTTTGTCCTTGGAATCAACGGTTTGCTCAGGAAACAGACGTTACAGAATTTCAACCTTATCCTGAAAATATCGCCCCAAAATTAACAGAATTAGCAGAACTTTCTGAGCAAGAATGGGATCAACGCTTTCGCGCTTCTGCGTTACGACGAATTAAACCTCAAATGTGGCGGCGCAATGCCAGAGCGAATTTAGAGTCTTGGCCAAATTTTGAGGAATAAGGTATAACTACGGATGGGCCATCAGGTGCAGGAGAGTGAACCATGAAATGGAGTCCTATTTTAGTGGGATTGTCGCTGTTGTGGACAGTTCCGGTTTTTGCTCAAGTTTCTAATACCCAAGTACAGGCGTTAGTTGAGGCGTTACGTTTAGCCGCACCCCAAACGGGAACAGCGAATGATGGATTGTATTCCGATTGGCAAATTAAACCAGAGAATATTCCCCGATGGTCGAGACTGTGCATCGGTGAGGAAATGAAGCCGGATGAATTTGAGAAAAACCAGACGAAGGCGAGAGAGGTTTTAGGTTGTGTGATGACGGATGTATTGAAAGAGGAATATCCCAAAAGTCAGAATAATGAAGCCATTGCCATTCGTCGTGCTGCGGCTTGGTGGATGACGGGCGACCCCAATCAATATAACCAAGGTCAAACGGCAGCTTACACCCAAAAAGTCTTGCAGTTCTATCAACAACAACGCTCTTAAAATAGGGAACAGGGAACAGGGAATGGGGAATTACGAATTACGAATTACGAATTACGAATGGGGAAGAGGGAACAGGGAACAGAAAGGAAAAGTTTTAGGTAGCTTTTAATACAACAAGATTGCGGAAAATACGGATATAAAATCAGGGGATTTACATCTGAATCCCTATTGATTTAGAAAGCATCTCAATAGCGATCGCTTCTTGATAGAAAAGGCGATCGCTATTCTTTTGATTTCCAATCCTTATATTTTTTATTTTTAAAATAAAATTCCTATTTTATTTCGGTTTATTAGAAACCAATTGGTATCAAATTCAATTAACCGATTCCACAACAGACACCTATTATTTTAAAAAAATCCCGATCAAAATCCAGGTGTTTAAACCTTAAAGCTTCTCTGGTGATAGGAATTTTCCCCAAAGGAGGAGTTAATTATCTCTCGAAAAGAAGATGACCTACAATCAGCCTGCTGAATAAGATTATCAAAGTCTACCTAACGCTTAGTAGAGGATGCCGTACTAATTTTAGATCGGTTTTCACTACCTTGGGAATATTTACAAAATCACTAATATCTTATTACAACTTCAGATAGGTAGGGCTGGCTCAACATTAAAGTTTGAGATATCATCTAGTGTCTATTTTATCTCAAGATGTCAAATAAAAACAGGAGGTTTTCATGAGAATCGCACAAATTGCTCCGTTATGGGAAAGAGTTCCTCCCCCCGCTTATGGCGGTACAGAATTAGTTGTAGGATTGTTAACGGATGAATTAGTCAAACAAGGTCATGAAGTCACGTTATTTGCATCAGGAGACTCGATCACTCTTGCTGAATTAGAATCCGTTTGTCCCCGTTCTTTACGCTCAGATCCGAATGTTAAAGAACCCGGACTTTATGATATGTTGCAGTTAGCTCAGGTGTATGAACGAGCTTCTGAATTTGATATCATTCACTCCCATGTTGGCTGTGCCGCGTTACCTTTCACCCATTTAGTTAAAACTCCAACGGTGACAACTTTGCATGGGATATTCACCCCCGACAATGAAAAAATGTTTCGCCATGCCCGTCAGCAACCTTATGTTAGTATTTCCAATGATCAACGGGAACCACGACTAAAATTAAACTATGTTGCCACTGTTTATAATGGGATTGATACTAACACCTATCAATTTTATCCCGACTATCAAAACCCTCCCTATTTAGCCTTTTTAGGCAGGATGTCCTCGGAAAAAGGCCCCCATTTAGCGATTGAAATTGCTAAAAAATTTGGATTACCCTTAAAAATGGCAGGAAAAATTGATGCCGTTGACCAAAACTACTTTGATACTTTAGTTAAACCGTATATTGATGACAACCAAATTCAATTTTTAGGGGAAGCCAATCATGCTCAAAAGAGTGTGTTAATGGGGAATGCCTTTGCCACCTTATTCCCGATTACTTGGCGAGAACCCTTTGGGTTAGTCATGGTAGAATCCATGGCAACAGGAACCCCCGTCATTGGGATGAAAATGGGTTCAACTCCTGAAGTAATTGCTGATGGAATTTCAGGATATTTGTGTGAAACGGTCGATGAATGTGTGGCAGCTTTAGGAAAAGTTGAACAGATGAATCGAGAAAAATGCCGTCAATATGTCATTGATCATTTCAGTGCTAAACGCATGGCAGATGGCTATGAAGCGGTTTATCAAAAACTCATTGCTGAACGGTTCAGCCAAAACGGAAAACTCAAGAGTTTAACCGCAGCTTAATCTTGAATATGCAGTGTTAACGGCTTATTATTGTCATCACTTATTTTTCAACGATTCCAAAACCTTCAACCTGAAAACAATCTTAGGGTTGTTCACTCATCGCTGGTAGAATAAACTTTCATACAATCTGGATTTATCTATGAACCCCTTAAATCAAACGGTGAAAACATCTACTTTCAATACTCCGCCAGGAACCTATAAAAAATCAACTGGTATTTCAACCCGTTTAGCAGGTCGAAATCGACAACCCATTGCCTTAATTTCTGTTCATGGCGACCCGGATGTTGATATTGGTCGAGAAGAAGCAGGAGGTCAAAATGTATACGTGCGTCAAGTCGGTGAAGCCTTAGCCAAACTCGGTTGGCAGGTGGATATGTTTACCCGCAAAATTCACCCCGACCAACCCACCATTGTCCAGCATTCTCCCCATTGTCGAACCATTCGCCTCACCGCAGGGCCATTAGAATACATTCCCCGTGATGAATTGTTTGAATATTTACCTGAATTTGTGACTGCGTTTCAAAATTTCCAGGCTAAAGAAGGCACAAATTATCCCCTCGTCCATACCAACTATTGGTTATCCGCTTGGGTGGGACTACAACTGAAAAAACACCATAACGTTCAGTTACTGCATACCTACCATTCTTTAGGCGAGGTCAAATATCAAGCGGTTTCCCACCGTCCCCCCATTGCACAGACGCGGTTAACCATTGAACAACAAATTTTAGAACAATCAAATACAGTTATTGCCACCAGTCCTCAAGAAGAAGAAGTTTTGCGTCATACGGTTTCCCAAAAAGGTCATATTTCCGTCATTCCTTGCGGTACAAATTTAGAGAATTTTCACGTTATTTCTAAACCAGAAGCACGGGTAAAATTAGGATTAGATGCTCAAGAACCGATTATTTTATATGTCGGACGTTTTGACCCCCGTAAAGGCATTGAAACCTTAGTTCGCGCCTGTCATCAATATCAAATTACCTACAACGAACCCTTTAAATTAATCATTGCGGGAGGGTCTGACCCGAATAAAAGTGATGGTCAAGAACGGCAACGCATTGAAAGCATTATCAATGAATTAGGATTAACAGAACAAACCTATTTTCCAGGTCAATTAAGTCATGATATTTTACCGTTGTATTATGCGGCGGCGGATGTGTGCGTTGTTCCCAGTCATTATGAACCCTTTGGATTAGTTGCAATTGAAGCGATGGCTTGCGGAACTCCAGTAATTGCGTCTAATGTGGGAGGATTGAAATTTACGGTTATTCCTGAAGAAACCGGGTTATTAGTTTCTCCTCAAGATATTAACGGGTTTGCTGATGCGATTAACCGGATTTTAACCGATGATGTTTGGACGCAAAAACTGAGAAAACAAGCTTCAGTTCGGGTGAGTGAAAACTTCAGTTGGTCTGGAGTTGCGATTCGTTTGAGTGATTTATATCGCCGGATTTTAGCAGAATCAATTATGGATGAACGATTGTTACCGTTATCTCGGGCAGCCATTTCAGCGACAGCAACTACTCGCAAAGTGTCTTAAAGGTTGAGCCAATATTCATGACCCAAAAAATGGGATACAAGCCTCGCCCTTCTAGGGCGACTTTATTTGTGTTATGATATTGCCGTAGAGTTTTTCCACGTCAAATGATCGTCCTAGAGTTTAAGGCAAATGGGAAAACAACTCAATACGCTGCTATCGATGAGGCGATTAAAACGGCTCAGTTTGTCCGTAACAAGTGTATCCGTTTTTGGATGG